>JAITKH010000388.1 GCA_031278535.1 Planctomycetota bacterium
TCGTTCCAGAGCGAGGTGACGCCCTTGGCGAGAAGCCGCCGTTTCATCAGCGTCATCCAGGCCCGGCGGCCGGCCGGGTTGGTGAAGTCGAAAAACGACCCCTTGCCGCCCCACCATCGATCCACATAACTTTCCAGATCGTGGGGATCGCGGATAAATCCCCCGGCCTTGTCCACCTCGGCGTAGTCTGGATGGGTCAGAAGCATCCCGGGCTTGATGTTGGGCGACACTGAAATTCCCCGTTTCGCCATTTCCTTGAAAAAGCGCTCCGGATTGGGGAAGCGCTTGGAGTTCCAGGTGAAGAAATGCCGCTTGCCGTCTGCGCCCGCGCAATATCCCGAGGAAAGCTGGAAGCCGTCCACGGGGATGCCTTCCTCGCGGTTGCGATCGATGAAATCGAGGATATGCGCGTCGCAGTCCGCGGGCAGTTCGGAATAGTACATGGTGGATCCGAGATAGCCGAGGGAATATCGCGGCTGCATGATCGTCTTGCCGGTCAGATCGGTGTAGCGGCGCACAACATCGTCGATGCCGGGTCCGTTGACGAAGAACAAATCCACGTCGCCGCCGTCGGCGGCGTAATAGGTATAGGGCGGCCAATAGCCGCTGATTTCGCTTCCCATGACGAACTCGGCGTCCCAGAAATTGTGGTAGAACAGCCCCGAGGCGCGGCGGCCGGCGCCGTCGAACCTGATGTAGAACGGAATATGCTTATACAGACAGGAAGCCTTTTCCGGATCGTAGCCAATCGCATCCTTGGGACTGAGGCGAACCCGGTAGTCCGCCTTGTCCAAGTGGCCGGCGGTTTCCCCGAAACCGTAGTACCGATCCGCCGGACCGCGCTCAAGGTAATGATAGACGCGGCCGAGATGATCCTTCTGGTACGATCGCCCCTTCACGTCCGCGTACAGGCGATTGCCGTCCCGATCGAAAATCTCGATTCCGAACGGCCGGCGATTGACCGACAGGCTGAGTCTCCCGGCCGAGAACACCGCCCGTTCTTCGGTCTCCTCCAGGGAAGGCGAAAGCGGAACCACCCGCCGCCTTTCCTTTCCGAGGACTTCGTCCATGCGGTCTTCCCACGCCGTCATCACCAGCGCATAGGACTCCTCATCGTACTTTCCGTCGAAGGAGGCGCGCATCCTGACGATGTCGTCGGTCAGGAAAAGAAGGCGGATTTCCGGACCGTCGGTCAACAGGGAATAGCCTCCGGCACGCTGCCTGATCTCGTACAACTCGGTCGTTTCGATCATTTCCCGTTCCTTTTTCGCCAACGCGGGGCTGCGTCGGGCGCGATCCTTCTCCCGCTCCCGCGGTTTACGCCATCAATCCGAAAGCCCGGGGCAGGGCCAGAGACAGTCCCGGCCAGTAGACGACGATCATCAGATCGACCACCACGGCGACCAGGAAGGCCGGCAATTCCCGCGCCACCTGCTCAATGGTGACGCGGGCCACCGAACAGCCCACAAACAGCACGCTGCCCACCGGCGGCGTAATGTTGCCGATGCCGAGGTTGAAGATCATCATCAGGCCGAAATGCACCTGATCGACCCCGAGATCCCTGGCGATGGGCAGGAAAATCGGCGTGAAGATCAGGACGGCCGGCGTCAAATCCATGAACGTCCCGACAATCAGGAGGGAGATGTTCATCATCAGCAGGATGGCCGCCGGACTGCTGAAATAGCGCAGGCCGTCCGCCACCACATCCGGAATGCCGGTGATGGTCATTATGTAGGACATTATTCCCGAAGCCGCGATCAGGAACAGGATGGAGGCGCTGGTGACGGCCGTGGACTTGAGGACATCCCAGTATTCGCGGGGGGCGGCCAGCCGGTAGACGAGGGACAGGGCGAAGGAATAGAGCGCCGCCACCGCCGCCCCTTCAGTGGCGGTGAAGGCGCCGATGATGATGCCGCCGATGACCACCACGATCATCAGCAGGCTGGGAATGGCGCCCAGGATTATCCCGAGCGTCGTGTCCTTTTCCTCGGCCGTCCGATCACTCACGTACCCTTTTTTCCTGGCGATGAAATACGTCACCAGCATGACGGAGAGTCCCATGAGAATGCCGGGGGCGTAGCCGCCGACGAACAGCGCGGCGATCGAGGTGCCGCCGCTCACCAGGGAATAGAGGATGAGCGGGCCGCTGGGCGGAATCAATATGCCGGTGGGCGCCGAACAGATGTTCACGGTGGCGGAAAAGACCGGATCGTAGCCTTCCCGCTTTTGGAGCGGCCCCATCACGCCGCCCACCGCCGCCGCCGCCGCTATCGACGATCCCGAAAGCGATCCGAACAGCATATTGGCGATGACGTTGGTGTGGGCCAGGGCTCCGGGCAGGCGGCCGCCCATCAACTTGGCCAGCTTCACCAGGCGCAGGGCGATTCCCCCCTTGTTCATCAGGTTTCCGGAAAGGATGAAAAAGGGAATGGCCAGCAGGGTGAAACTGTCGATGCCGGAATACATTTTCTGCGTGGCGATGAAAAAAGCCGTGCCGACAGGCAGGAAAAACATGCCGGTGACAATCGACGACACGGCGATCCCCACGGAAATCGGCACGCCCTGGATCAGCATCCAGGCGAAAGTCGTCGCCAGCAGCAGCGCGGCGAACAATTCCGGGGCGATGTGGTCAAAAATAAGGTCCATGCCGCTTCTCCGATGCCTGTTTGCGCGAAATGCCGCAGTTTACGCCGGGGTTTCCGCCCGTTCCGCCGGCGCGGGCGGTTTCCAGAGCAGGTATATGCCCAGCCCCCGCAGGGTTGCGATCAGGACGGCGCAAATGGGGAGTATCGCGAAGACATATCCCATCCTCACGTTGAGAATCGGCGAAATCTGGCGCATGCCGGACCTGACCATTTGCACACCCCCCAACAGGAGGATCACCAGGGCGAAAAACATGACGATCAATCCATTGACGGTAGACAGGACGGTTTGCCCCCGGGGCGACAGGCGTTCGCTTAGGAAGACAAGCTTGAGATGCTGATCGGTGCCGAAGGCGTACGCCGAACCCAACAGCCCCATCCAAATCATGACAAAGCGCAGGGTCTCCTCCGTGTATATGGCCGGCGCCTGGAGGATGTACCGGCTTGTCACCTGCCAGATGGCGAGCAGGAGCATCGCAACCAGCATCAGGGATATCAATGAAACCAGGACCCGTTCCAGCGCGTTCTTCACGGATGACAACATGGCTTTTCCTCGCGGCGGCGAAAAGGCGGCGCGACAAAAGGGGAGGGAGGGCTTCCCCGCCGCCTGAACGGGAAAGCCCTCCCGAAACGTCATTGTTTCTGGGTGGCGCGGACAGCCGCGACAAGTTCGCTGATGACGGGATCCCCGGCGTATTCGTCGTACAACGGCCGCACTTTGTCGATGAAGGGCTGTTTGGCGGGGTGCACAATGGTGACGCCCATCGTTTCGCTGGCGATTTTCAGCGCCTCGTCCTCGGCGTTTTTCCACAATTCCTTGTGGAAAACGGTGGCGGCCCTGGCCGCGTCCTTCAGCAGGGCCTGTTGATCCGCGGCGAGCCTGTCCCATACCCCGGTCGCAATGATCAGGAAATCGGGAATCATGTTATGCTCGTCCATGGAGTAGAATTTCGTCACTTCCCCGTGGCGCCCAAGGGTGAGAGCGGTGGCGTTGTTCTCGGCGCCGTCTATCACTCCCTGCTGCAGGGCGCCATAGATTTCGCCGTAAGGCATGGGGGTGGGGGTTCCGCCCATCATCTCGACCATCTTGATGGCGGTCTGGCTGTCCATGACCCTGAGCTTCTGGCCCCTGAGATCGTCGGGAACGTTGATGGCTTTGTTCTTGGTGTAGAAACTCCTCGATCCGCCGTCGAAGAATGTGAGTCCGATAAAGCCCCCTTCCCTCGTGGCCGCATAGATTTTTTCGGCAATCGGGCCTTCCATGACCTCGTAGAAATTTTCCTTGCCGGTAAAGAGGTAGGGAAGGGTGAAGGCGCTGAAAACATGCTCGAAATTCTCGAGAGTGGCGGCTCCGACGCGGGTCATCTCCACCGCGCCGTTCTTGAGTTGCTGGACCACTTCCGGCTCGCTTCCGAGAGTCCCCCCCAGGAAGAGCTGGATTTGGATTGCCCCCTTGCTCCCCTCCTCAACTTTTTTTTCGAAGAATTGCAGGGCCTTGCTGGTAGGGTGATCCTCGGCGAGATTGTGCGCCAGCTTCATGCGGACGGTACCCGCCAGCGCACCTTCGCAGGGCATAAGGACCGAGAACAACAGAAACAGGGGAACCAGAAACCTTTTCATCTCCTTCTCCTTTTCCATTCCGCCGCAGCGGAGACCGGCACGCCATTTCCGAATCACGCGCACGCGTCCCCGGTTTTCATCGCCTTCCCGCCGGAGGGCGTTTCGTTCTTTTCGGGGGCATGCGCAGCCTTTCTTCCAGAATCCTGTCGAGATAATCGATCTTCTTCGTGGTAATCCGCCCGTGGTGGGCGACGAGGACGTAGATGGCGTCCATGACGCAGGACGCGGCGATGCGCGCGGTCAGGGCGGCGGTAATGCCGCCCCTTTTGGGAAACGAGGTGCAGAAAAATATTTCCGACGCCTTCTCGAGGGGGGTGTTCCGGTAATTGGCGATGCCCACCGTCAACGCCTTGTTGCTTCGGGCCTCCTCAAGAACGCCGACCGTCGCGCGGCTTCTTCCCGAATTCGAGAAGCCGAAAGCGACCTGCCCCCGCCGCATGCGGGAAGCCTGGAGAAGCATGGGGAATTCCTCCGAATAGGCTTCGGCCGCAAGTTCAAGATGGGAAAACCGCAAAGCCTCGTCCCGGGCCAGGTACCCGGAACCGCCGGAACCGAAAAACACGACCCTGTCGGTTTTGGTTATCGCCTCGGCGACCCGCGTCAAATCCCGCACGTCGATCTGCTCATACGTGCCGCGAAGGCTGACGATGTTGT
>JAITKH010000396.1 GCA_031278535.1 Planctomycetota bacterium
GAAGTTATTGAAGACGTCAACACGGACGAAAACGCCGTCGCACCCGTAAAACTGGCAAAGAATGGACGAGCATTATCACCGCCGTTCTCTGCCCGCTCCTGGTGGCCCTGCTCGCCCGGCGGGAACGGCGGAACTTGCCGATGGAGGCTGGACAGGCATGACCGGCGCCGGAATGAAGCCAGATGAAAATGCGGGAGCGGCGCCCTTCGTCGGTCCGGGAGGGGAAGCGCTTTTCCGGAAGCCGGAACACCTCACCCATCTCCGGAGCAACCGGCTGGTCCGCAAAGACCATCCCGTCATTGCCTGGCGGGGAGCGCTGGACGTCTTCTCCGCTGCCCTGGCCGAGGCCGCCCTGCTGGGGGAGCGTCTGGGCGACGGCGCTTTTGTCCTTGAAATACGGGAAATCCTCGACTTTGTGGAGCGGCTTGCCGTTTGCGAAGCGAAGGAAACGGCCCTGGGCGAGTTCACGCTCATGGGCCTGCCCGAAAACGAGGTGCGCCGCCTGAGCCATGCCGCCGCCGGGCGTCTGGGCACCTCCGGCCCCCGCCTGTTCCGGAAAATGAAGGAACAGGCGGCCTGCCTGAACCGGCTCCGCGCCCTCTGCCGCCAGGCAGAGTCGGCCGCCGTCGCCGCTTTCATGGACGAATCGCCCCAGGCGCCGCGCCGTCCCGACATCGTCCTGGCCTTGAACCGGCTGTCCAGCCTTTTGCATGTCCTGACCGTCCGCCGCCTGTCTTCCGAATCCGTCCGGATCGTTTGACGGTTGCCGCAGACTTTTTTTACGAAACGCAAAAATCGGGGGAGACGAACGCTCGAACCCGCAAATCGGAACATTCCGGAATTAGTTGTGGATTCGCACACCTCCTGTAGCCGATGGAAGTAACGATTCCGTTGGGAGGCCGTTGCAGGCAAGGGGGGATTGCGAATGGACAGGGGACGGAGCCCTTGGGGGGCATATGTGCGCCGCCGGATGGCGAGAACCGCCTGGCTGGGAGCGTTGGCGCTGGCGGCGTTGTCCGCAAGGGGGACGGCAGCCGGGGAGTATGCCTACCCTGGCAATTTAAGTCCGCGGACTCCACCTTCTTGGGTTGCGGGAATCTTGTCGGCATTGACGTCGATGCCAAATGTTCCGAATCCCGCCGATCCGTCTTACCTTTATCTGGACGCTTCCTCAGAAATCGAGTTGACCGTGACTTCCCCTTCCTCCCTTCATATTCTTGCCGGCGGCATAAGCGAGTACGGACCTGTATCCAACAATACGCTGACAATTGAAAATGCCGTTGTCAGCTATACGGTTTATGGCGGCATAACTCAAAATGGAGATGCCTCCGGGAATACTGTCACTGTCGTCAACGGTACCTTTGGGACCCTGGGCACAGGCGTGGGAGTCTATGGGGGCATGACCTTCGGCGGCAACGTTTATGATAATTCGGTCGCCATAACGGGCGGGAATTTTTACGGAGGCGTCTTCGGCGGCGCTGTTGATGCGTTGGGGTTCACCACCTCCGGCATTGTAACGGGCAGTGGCACCGGCAGCGCCTACAACAACACCGTAACGGCAACCGGCGGCACTTTCCACGGCCTGATAATCAAGGGCAGCCAATCTTCCGGCGCCGAAGCATACAGCAATTATGCCGAAATCAGGAATGTCGCCTGGGTCGACGGGCCCGAGCAGGGTGCTGCCGGGGGTACAGCCAGGGCCGGAAATGTGCGCGACAACCATCTCCTTGTATCGGGGAATGCGACTTTCGATGATACTTCCAACGTGCGCAGGCTGTTGGCCGGCGCACTCATTGAAGGCGCCGGCGGTAGCAGTAGCGGTACCTATTCCGCATCCGGCAACAGCGTTACCATAGACGCGGGAACCAGCTTCGGCGCCGGCGTCCAACCCATCCAGGTAACCGGCGCCCATATTGTCGATCCGCCCGCCGGTGCTACTGCTACGGCCAGCGAGAACTGGGTGGCAATCAACGGCTGGTCGGATTTGAGCCGGGCGCAGTTGTCCGGCTATTCCGTGAGCGGTACCGCGGCCGGCGTTACCGGCAGCAACAATTCGCTTTTCACCACAAACGCCAAGGATCTGCGTGTCCAGGGCATAAGCAATTTCAGCTATTACGAATTCGCCCTGCCCGCCGATGCCAAAGGCGGCGACACCATCTATACCATAACCGGGACCGCCCCCGTGGATCTCGCCGACGCCACCATCTCCGTGACCGGCGATCTCGGCGGCGGGAACAATCCGGCCAATATCGCGGGCCAGCCGATCATACTGTTCAATCGGGCCGCCGGCACCAATACCGCGATCCTGTCCACGGGCCAGTTGAACCAGGGCCTGTCCCTGACCTATGCGGTAACTCCCTATCAATCCGCCCAAACCAACGGGAGTTATGGCTTCACGCTTTCGGATCCGCAGATCAATCCGAACACCGCCGCCTTCGCCGGAACCCAGGTGGCGCAGCTGATGGGCGTCGGCCTGGCTTCGGACTTCCTGGCCGGACAGGGCTACGCGGCCGCGACCCTCTCGATTGACGACGAATACGCGGCGGCGGCCTCCACCCGGGGCTTCGCCAGTCTCCGGGACAACTATTACGCGCAAATCGGCGGCCCGTCGGTTTTCGCGGCGATCGGGGGCGGAGCACGGCAATATCTCCTCTCCGGCAACTCGGCGATCCATATGCGCAACGCCTCCCTGCTGCTCGGCGTCGCCAACCGGGACGAAATCGAGGAAGGCCGCATCACCTACGGCGGTTTTCTCGAGGGGGGCTATGGACGCTGGCACGGAGAAGTCAACGACGTCCGCGTCAACCATAACGACGACTTCCGGTATATCGGCGTCGGCCTCCTGGCGAGATACGAGAGGCGCGACGGGTATTACCTGGACGGGGCCATTCATGTCGGCGGGATAAAAACCGCCTTCAGCGGCACCCCCGCCTTCTCTCCCGGCATAACCGCCGACTATTCGGCCGATTCGCTCTATTATGGACTCAACCTCGGCGGCGGCTACCGGATGGTCAGGACCGAATCCCTGCTCGACCTGTCCGCCCGGTTCATCTGGGATCATATCGAGGACGACCGGGCGACCATCGCCGGCGATCCCTTCCGTTTCGACTCGATAGGCTCCCACCGGCTGCGATTGGGCGGGCGGTGGGAATTTTCCCCGGACTGCTTCGTCAATCCCTACGCCGGGGCTGCCTACGAATACGAGTTTACCTCCTCCTCTTCCGGGTCGGTATGGGGATACGCCCTGCCCGAGACAAGCGCCAGGGGCGCCACCGTCCTCGGCGAGCTGGGGGCGAAGATCGGCGGCAGGGAAAGCCTCTGCGCCTGGGACATCGGGATGCAGGGCTTTTTCGGAAAACGCCGGGGCGTCCAAGGCGCGATCCGTTTCGAGACGAGTTTTTGAACCGCTTCGCCGGGCGAATCGGTTGCCGTCCGCCATTCCGGGCGGCCGGGTAAAAACCTGGCCGCTCACGATATCGCCTGATCAATAACGCATTGTCAGGCAATACCGGATTGCGTTAAAGCGGCGCGGCTGTGGCCGCCAGCTGGCGACCGAGTCCGGATTCGGTCACCGGATCATCGCCTGCGCTTTTTGGAAAAAGGATTCGTCGCCGAAATTTCCCGATTTCATGGCCAGACCCAGCCGACCGCGCACCGCCTCCACCCAGCAGACGCCGGGGGCGATCTCCGGCCCGATGCGAAAGGACCTGACCCCCAGCGCTTCCGATACCGCTCCGGCGGTCTCGCCTCCGGCGACGATAAAATTCACGTATCCCGACTGCCGCAGGCAAATGGCCACTTGCCTGAAAAAGCCCTCGACCGCCGCCGCCGCTTCCCCGGCCCCGAATCGGGATTGGATTGCCCGCAAATGATCGGGCGGTACGGTGGCGCTGATCATGGGCGCGTACTTTCCCGCCGAATGCGCCTTGACCCAGGCGACCCCTTCCTCGGCGTAGACGGCGGCGTTTTCCAGGCAGCGGGCGGCTTCAACCTGGAACTCGGGCGCCAGCTTGCGATAGGCGGCGGTTTGCCTGTTGGTCATTTCCGAGCAGGAACCGGAGAAAACGACGGTATTGCCGGAAGCGGGGCCTTTCCTGCGGACATGGCCGGCAATCCCGGAATGCAAGGACGCCAGGCGTCTTGCCGCCGCCCGGCCCAGGCCGGAACCCCCGGTCAACAGGAGTTCGTCCGCCAGCGCCTTGCCAAGGATTTCCAGATGCGCGTCCGTCTCGGCGTCAAGCACCGCGTAGCGAATGCCGTCCCCGCGCATCCGCGACAGGCATTCCCGAACCGCTTCCGGCCCCCTTTCCACCGTCTCCACGCCGAGAAGCCCCGCCCTGCCCCGCGATTGGGCCTCCATGAGCCGGAGAAGGTTCGAATCGGTCATGGGCGTCAAAGGATGATTTCGCATGCCGGTATCGGAAAGGGGCACGCCGTTGACATACAATATCCCGTCCCGAACGGTACGGCCGTTCACCGGAAGCGACGGGCAGACAACGGTCAGGCTTTCACCGAGGGCGTCCAGCATGGCGTCGGCGACCGGCCCGATGTTCCCTTTCGGAGTGCTGTCGAAGGTCGAACAATACTTGAAATAAAAGCGGGGGCATCCCTGCCGCCGCAGCCAGTCGAGGGCGGCCAGCGAATCGCGTATCGCTTCCGGGGCGGGTGCCGAACGGCTCTTGAGGCTAACCACGGCGGCATCGCAGGCGATCCCGCCGTCCCCGGGGATTCCCACGAACTGGATGACGTCCAATCCTTCCCCGGCCACGAATCCGGCAATGTCGCTGGCGCCGGTGAGATCGTCGGCGATTATTCCCATCAACATCCGTCGGCCTCCGTCCGCCGAAATCCCGCCGGAACGCGCCCCGGGGAAAAGACCGGATCAGCAGAATACGTCCCGCTTGCCCGAGCGCACCCGGGAAAGCATCTCCTCGGTTCTGAGCCGGACGGGCGGTTCCATGTTCCCGAGCTCCTTCCGGATCAGGTTCTCCCCCACCGTCCTGGTTTCGGGCGACGCATAGTCGATTAGGTATTCCTGGAAGGTTGAAAAAGCGTTGGGATCGCAATGGCGGCGGATGTCCCCGGGTTTCGCCAGGTCCATAAAATCCTTGCCGGTGCGGCCGAGCCGATAGCAACCGGTACAAAAGGAGGGGACGAGTCCGAGTTTGGCCACATCCCGGATAACTTCGCCCAGTGTACGCTGATCCCCCAGGGAGAACTGGGCCTCGCCGTCGTTTTGCGCCCCCGCTTCGGTATAGCCGCCTGGATTGGTCCGGCTTCCCCCCGATATCTGGCTCACGCCGAGGGCGAACAGCTCCTGGCGAAGATTGGCCGTCTCGCGGGTGGACATGATAATGCCGGTGTAGGGAACGGTCAAGCGGAGAATGGCGACGATTTTCCGAAAATCGATGTCGGAGACGGCGGCGGGCGGATGCCTGGCCATGTCCGAGCCGATCGCCGGCTCGATGCGGGGAACGCTGATGGTGTGGGGGCCAACGCCGAAACGTTTTTCCAGGTGGCGGATCTGTTGCAGCATGGCCAGTATTTCGTAATGCCAGTTGAACAGGCCGAACAACACCCCTATGCCGCAGTCGTCGATCCCGGCCCGCATCGCCCGGTCAAAGGCCGTGACCCGCCAGGCGTAGTCGGTTTTTCGGCCGGCCACATGCACTTTGGCGTAGGTTTCGCGGTGGAAGGTTTCCTGGAAAAGCTGGAAGGTGCCGATGCCGGTTTCCTTCAGCCGCCGGAACTCGTCCTCCGTAAGGGGGGCGATGTTGGCGTTGACCCGCCGTATTTCGCCCGGGCCGGATTTCACCGAATAGATGGTCCTGATGGCGTCCAGGACGTATTGGAACCCTTCCTGGGCCGGGTAGGCTTCGCCGGCAACGAGAAGGACGCGTTTATGCCCCTGCTCGATCAGGGCCAGCGTCTCGTCGGCGATTTCCTCCATTGAAAGAACCCGGCGGCGCACTTCGCGATTCCTGACCCGGAAAGCGCAGTAGAGGCATTCGTTGGCGCAGAGATTGGAAACATACAGGGGCGAAAAAAGCACGATGCGCCGCCCGTAGATGGCGTTCTTGACTTCGTTGGCGGCGGCAAAGAGTTCGGCCAGCAGCGCCGGATCGGAAAGGGGCATCAGCGCGGCGGCCTCGGACATGTCAAGGCCGGCCAAATTCCGCGCCTTGACCAGGATATCCCGCACCCGCGCCCGATCGGGCCGCCGATTCGCGGCGAGAATCCGTTCGATTTCGTCGTCGTCGATATGATCGGCGCTGTCTGCGTCGTCGCGATCGGGCATCGTGTTCTCCAAAGCGGGGATTCAGACGTGGCGGAACACCAGGCCGTCCCGTCGATCAATAGCGCTTTTTCCTTTTTTTCTTTCGCGTGAGGGAAATGGCGTCCTCGCCCGCGCGTTCCTCCTGGCCATGCCGGCCGATCGGCGAGGGCGAGGGAAAAATATCGGTGGGCTGGCTTTCCGCCGGCACGGCGAGGAGGGCGTCGATCAGGATTTTTGCCTCTTCGACGGCGCCGGCCTCCAGACAGCCGGCCTGAAGGCGGCGGCAGGTCCTGTAGGCGCCCTGCCAAATCGTTTCGGGATCCCTGCCTTTTTCGAACCAGATCAACTGCCAGCCCGGAGAGTCGGGGTTGCACTGCCCGCGGACGGCCATGCCATTTGGACCGAATTCCGCGGGTTTTCCAATGCTCAACATGACTTTCCGTTCGCCACTTGAC
>JAITKH010000406.1 GCA_031278535.1 Planctomycetota bacterium
TCCTTGACCAGGCCGGAGGTGAGCTGGGAAATGGCAAGCTCGGCGCCGTATTCGGCCGCCGCCTCCGCCTGGGCGTAATTGACGCTCTCCCGCGTGCTGACGGTCCCCTCGTGGGTGAGGGTGAACGTGACCGTCACCGCGCCTATTATCATCAGGCTCAACACCATGACCAGCAGCAGGGCCGAGCCGCGCCGGCTTTCCTTCTTCAGGCTAGGGGGCCCACTTTTCCGGAATTTCATCTGTGTACTCCTTTCCATCCCATGCGTCGGCGTTCAAGGTATGGGGCATAACCCGCGCACCGCGCGCCCGATTCTCTTGCGGCCGCGATTCCCTAAACCTCCATGCCGTCTTCTTCGCTTTCGGTCTCGCCTTCCAGTTTGGTCGAGGCGCCGCCCTTGATTTCCGTAGCCACAATCCTCCGGGTAAGGGAATAGATTACCTGTTTCCCGGTTTGATCATAGACCGTCACGGTTATGTCGATGGGAACCTGGAGGATTCCCATTCCTCTCGGATCCCTGAGATCTTCAATGCTGGGGACAACGGCAAGAGGGGTTATTACCCCGTCCCGGTTCATGTCGAAGCCGCGTTCGAGGCTGGCGCCGGCGTTTTGCCCCAAATCATGCCAAATCGTATCCGCGCCCTCCGAAGGCGGAACCTCCGCCTCGTCCAGGTAAATCACCATTTCTCCAAGGATGTCCCGACTGATCGCGGCGGCGTCCGACATCCGGGACACTGCCCTTTCCCTGCGGACGGGAAAATGGTAAATCAGGGTGTTGTCCCGCAATTCGATCCGGTTCTTCGCGTCCAGGCCCCGCGACAGCGTCTGGCCTTCGTATTCGTTGACGTACGCGCTGATTATGGCCGGGGCCAGGTCGCCCATCTTGTACTTGTCGTTAATGCCGACGGAATACACCTCGTCGGTCTGGGCGCGGATGGCGCTGCTGGCGAGAATCTGCATCATGGTCAGGCGGTTGGCCTGAAGCGAACCCATCAGTGCGTACATCGCGCCTGTCACCACCGTCACCAGGACGACCATGGCAATCATGATCTCAAGCAGCGTGAATCCCGCCGCTCCTGGCCCGAAGGTTTTTCGGGACGGGAGGCGGAACCGCAGCTCCCTCCGACCGGCCAGCCCTTCCCCGGGGAGATTCTCGAATATCCGCATCCGCCGACTCCTTTTCTCCCGTTCCCTGCCTTCATGAAAAAGGCATTGGAATCGATATTGTGCAAGCAACTATATTGCCAAACAGGAGGGGATATATGGCATCGAAGCAAATTTCGCGTAATATCATGATGTGGCGTTGGTAAACAGGAAGAAGCCGTGGCCGGCCGGCGCTTGTTCCCGTTTCCGGCCAGCCGATGATTGTTACCGGTTCTACACACCCGTTGCCGAATTTTGTCAGATGGTGACAAAATTCGGCAGATACTTCAATCATATGTATGTCTTGCAATATCCGGAAAATTTGATATACTTTTCGCAACCTGTAATTTGGCAAGCATTCTCTTCATGGGAAGAGGACAAATCATGCCGGTATCCGGTTTCAAAAAGTTTCACGTCGCCGTCGCTCCGCATGGCGGGAAAGGAAAATGCGAAAACGGCCGACGGTATTGGGAGCGATCCCGACGAGTTCGCATTGGTGCCGGGAATGCGGGCGGAACATCTTGCCGGCGGTCAACAAACACTGGCGGCCAATCGTGTTTGTTGACTTTCATGCGCTTGGGCAGGACTGGCCTTTCAGCGCATACGTCGCGAGGAGTCTGCTGTATTTCTTCCGATCTCAAACCAGGCGCATCAGAAGACAGGCGACTGTCCTCTTGGATGCCCGGGCAACAGATATACTAGGAAAGGAAAATTCGGCATGAACAACTATTCCTTGAAATGGCGGGTACTCATTCCTATCGGCGTCATCTTGGTGATTGGCATCGGCACCCTGGTGGCGATTGTCGCCATGCGCTTCAATTCGGCGATGTCCAGCCAGGTGGAGAGCGGACTGATTTTTCAGGCCTACCGTAGCGCCAACGGCATCAAGGCGTACCTTGACACGCCTTTCGGCGTGATGGAAACCCTCTCCGCCGCGCTCGGCGACGCCGCGGGAACCCCAAAGGCAAACCGCGAATTCTACAACAATCTGATCACGCAGGCATTGCGCGCCAATGACCGCGCTTTTGCCATATGGGCGGCTTTCGAGCCCAATGCCTTCGACGGGAAGGACGCCGAATACGCCAACCAGGCTCCGCTCAATGACGCCACCGGACGCTACATCCCCTATTTCTTTGACGTGGGCGGCAAGGCCGGGGAGGATCACCTTGTCAACTACGACAAGCCGGGCGCCGGCGATTTTTACCTTCTCGCCAGGGATTCCGGCCGTGAGGTCATCACGCAGCCCCATAACTTCACCCTCAACGGCGTCTCCTACTATATTTTCTCCTCCGTCGTCCCGGTGCGGAAGGACGGAAAGGTTATAGGCGCCGTTGGCGGCGATATCCTGCTCGACCTTATCTGCGATGACATGGCCAAAATAGTTGTCTATGACAGCGGCTACTCCGTTCTCCTCGACCAGAACGGAGGCATCATCTATCACCCCGAGGAAAAATTGCGCCTGCAGCCTGTGTTCGACGTGGTTGACGGCAATCTTGCCGCCGCCGTCCGCAGCGCCCTCGGCGACAACCAGGCGCACACGGTGGAAATCCTGTCGACGGTGAACAACGCCAGATACCTGTGCGCCGTCGCCCCGTTTTCTGTGGCCGGAACCGGCAAGAACTGGGCCGTCATCCTGGCCGCGCCCATTGGCGAGGCCCTGGCGCCGGTGACCTCGGGGGTGACGATCATCGTCATCATCGGCGCCGTATTGCTGGCGGCGGTGCTTCTTGCGCTCTATGTCATGACCGCGGGCATAACCCGCGCGCTGGACGGTATTATCAATGGCCTTGGCGACGCGTCG
>JAITKH010000407.1 GCA_031278535.1 Planctomycetota bacterium
TTCACCCGCGTCTTGGTGGATGAACTGGATCCGGCCCGTTTCGAGGCGGCCCTGGTCGCCTATCCCAATCTGGAGCCGTCCGAACTTCTTGGGGAAATTCTTGTCCAGTTCGGCTTTCCCGACGCCCTTTCCTGGACCAAGGTCAGGATGCTGAACGTCCTGGACGAGTTTCTCCTCCATGTCGCCCGCCGCGGCGCTTCCACCCTGGTCATCGTGGATGAAGGGCAATCCATGCACAACGACGAGACGCTGGAGGAGGTGCGGCTGCTGCTCAATTTTCAGCAGGAGAGAAGTTTTTCCCTTTCCCTGATTCTGGCCGGCCAGCCGGAATTGCGGGAAAAAGTTGAGGCGAAGCCGCAGTTTTCCCAACGCCTCGCCTTCAAGCATCACCTGGCCGGCCTCTCCCCCCCGGAATCGTTGGAATATCTCCGACACCGCCTGGCCGTAGCCGGCGGGAGCGAGGATATCTTCACCAACGAGGCGAAGAACCTGATTGTGGAAACGGCCGGGGGGATTCCACGCCGCCTGAACTATCTGGCCGATTTTTCCCTTCTGGCCGGATTTGGGAAGTGCCTGCCGAAAGTGGACAGGGAAGTGGTCCGGGGAGTGGCCAACGACCTTCGTTGGAAGCCGTAGCGCCCCCGGTTCATCCAGGTTCCGTCTCCGGGGATTTCAGCGAATTCCCCCGGAGGCATTGGCGGTCGATTCCAGAACCCGTTTATTCTGAAATCAACCGCCAGGCCTTTCATCGTTCCCACTGGAAGGATGCAATCGGTCAAAATCGGGTTTCACAGCGGCAGGATGCCGCGAAAAGCCACATTCGTTCGCAGGCCTGTTTCGCATTTTCCGCGTCCAGGATTCGCGAAAACGCCTGATGCCGACTTTTGGGTGGATTTTTTTCGTGGAAAATGATATACTCAACCCAGATTGGTTGTCGGTGAATCCAGCGGTACGCATTGACGGCAATTGCCTTTCCAATTGAAGGCTTCACCGGAAACCACTTCGGAATAGGCATATTTCGCTGGTCACGGAGAAAGATTCGTCCCCTTTTGCACTTGTCAGGAGGAAATGCCCATGAGATTCCTCGCCGCCGTCTTTTCAGCCGCCTTTCTATCCGGGTACCTTGTCGCCGGGGAGGCTTCGCTGCCCGCGCCGGGCAAATCCGGAGGCAAGCCGGTTCTCGACGCCATTGCCGATCGCGCCTCGGCCCCCGGCAACGCCTTCCCTTCCGGCAAAATTTCGCCCGAGGAAATTTCCACGATTCTCTGGGCCGGGTCGGGACTTAACCGGCCGGATCGCTGGACCATCCCTTTCGGGATGGGCGTCCGGCCCTATGTCAGGATTTATCTTGCGGACGAAAACGGCGTCCACCTGTACAAGTGGGATTCGCATGCGCTGGACCGGATAACCGCGCGGGACATCCGATCCGCGGTCAACAGCCAGCCTTTCGCCAAAGTCGCCCCCTGCGTCCTCGTTTTCGTGAGCGACAGGACCTCGCTCAGGGAACGGGGGAGAATGGACGAACACTGGGCGAAATGGACCCATGCCGCCGCCGGCGCCATGACCCAGCAGATTTACCTCGCCGCCGACTCCCTGGGAATCGGCGCCCGCTATGTTGAAGGCATGGACGTGGGGCTGCTCCGGAGCGCCCTCTCGATTCCGGATGACGAGGAGCCGATCTGCATCATGCCGCTGGGGAAGCGCTGAGGCCGGCATGACCGGCGTCGGCGAGGCAAGGCGCGAGCGGCTTCTGGCCCAGGCCCGCGAACTTCCCGACGCTCCCGGCGTCTATCTCATGCGGGGTGGCGACGGAGGGGAAATCTACGTCGGCAAGGCCAAGCGTCTGCGCCGGAGGGTGGCGAGCTATTTCCAGAAACGGGAGCGCCGGTACAAGGATCTGGCGCTGGCGGAAAAGATCGCCGACTTCGAATATGTTGAAACCGATTCGGAGCTCGAGGCTTTTCTTCTTGAAAGCCGCCTTATCAAGGACCTCCAGCCCCGTTACAACGTCATGCTTAAAAACACCGATCGATATCCGTTCATCGAGGTGACGTGGGGAGAGGATTTTCCGAGGGTGATTACCGCCTGGCGCAAGGAGAACCCGGACAGCCGCTACTTCGGCCCCTTTGTCGGGGCCGGCGACATTCGGGGCGCCATTTCCATGTTGCAGCGCATCTTTCGTTTCCGCTCCTGCCGTTTCGACATCAGGGGCGAGGTCGGGGATCGATTTCGCCGGCGCGGTTGCCTCAATTACAGCATCAAGCGCTGTTCGGGCCCCTGTTTCGGCAAAATCGGCCGCGAGGAATACCGCCGGCGCATCGCCGGCCTGTCCCGTTTCCTGTGCGGCCAGAAAAGGGATCTTGTCGAGGATCTGCGCCGCGACATGGATGCGGCGGCGAAGGAGCTTCGTTTCGAAGAGGCTGCCGAGCTTCGCGATATCGTCCACTCCCTTGCCACCATCAACCGCCATCCCGACATCGACGAGTCGCTCGCCCCCTTCAATCCCGGCACCGATCCGGAAAAGGGATTGGAAGCCTTGAGGACGGCGCTGGACTTGAAGTCCCCGCCCCGGAGAATCGAGGGCATTGACATCGCCAACCTGATGGGCGGGGAGGTGGTCGGATCGCTGGTAAGTTTCCTGGACGGCATGCCGTTCAAGGACGGCTACCGCCGTTACCGCATCAGGACGGTGGAGGGGCAGGACGACTTCGCCTGCGTCGCCGAAGTGGTGCGCCGCCGATACGGCAGGATGGCGGCCGAAGGGGCGGAATTGCCCGACATCATCCTGATCGACGGCGGCAGGGGACAATTGGGATCGGCGGAAACGGCCTTGCGGGACGTCGGCATTTTTCCCGCCGCCCTGATGAGCCTTGCCAAGGCCGAGGAAACGCCCTTCCTTGCCGGCCGCGCGGATCCAGTCCCGCTTTCACGCCGCAACGCCGGGTTGAAAATCCTCATGCACGTCCGGGACGAATCGCACCGTTTCGCCCAGCATTATCATCATATCCTGCGCCGAAAAGCCATGTTCGGCGAGAAATAGGAAGGCGGCGCCGATGCTGTCCCGGGAAGAGTTGTTGCGGGGAACCAGGCGCCTGGCCAGTCGCGCCAATCCGAAAATCAGGGAATGGGCGTCGCTGCATGATCGGCGTATCCGGAAAGAGTTGGGGCAGACCCTGGCCGAAGGCGCCAGGTTGGCCGGGGAAGCGCTTTCCGCGCCCGGGGGCGGGCGTTTCCGGCCGATGGCCCTGTTGCTTTCCGATTCCGGCGCGGAACGGCCGGAAGCGGAACGGCTTTTTTCCCTGGCCAGACAATCGGGCATTGATTGCTACAGTCTCTCCGACGACTGCCAGGCCAGGATTTCCAGCCTCAAAAATTCCGACGGCCTGGCCCTGGTGCTTTCGGCCGGGCCGGAACCGGCGGATTTCGCCCGGCTCCTGGCGCTCGCCGGGGCCCGCTGGCTGATCGCCGCCGGCGTTCAGGATCCCGGCAACGCCGGAGCCTTGGCCCGGACCGCCCTTGCGGCCGGCTTTTCCGGATGCCTGTTCCTGGAAGGGGTCGATCCCCTTTCGCCCAAATTTTTGCGGGGCGGCATGGGCGCGTCTTTTCGCCTGCCCTGCCTGTCCCGAAACATCCGCGAGTTTCTTGCCGCCTGGGAGGATGTCCGCGGCCGGGCCGAACTTGTCCAGGCGTCGGCGAATCCGGCGGGCGGGGACTATCGATCGGAGAAGTACCCCACCCCTCTCCTGATCCTCTTGGGCGGGGAACGCGGCCTCCCGCGGGAACTGGCCGGTCTTCCGGCGCGAACGGTTCATATCCCGCTGGCCGGCGGCGTCGAAAGCCTGAACCTGGCGGTGGCGGCCGGCATCGTTCTTTTCGAGGCAAACCGCCGGCATGCCGGCGATTTTCCTGCCGCGGACGCGGTGTCGTGCAGGAAGAGCGGCGTAGCGCCAAGAGGGATTTTGCGGGAAGAGCCTCCGGCTCGCACGGTTTCCGCCCGCGGGGAAGTGAATTCCCCTCCGGCATCGGGGGTCAATTCTGGAACAGGCGGACTTCGGAATTCATAATGATTCGGTCTTTACAGACTACCAGGCGCATCGAAAGGCGGACAACATGAGCAGGTTTTCCTTGAAATGGCGGGTAATCATTCCCATCGGCGCCATCTTGGTGATTGGCATCGCCGCCCTGGTGGCGATTATCGCCATGCGCTTCAATTCGGCGATGTCCAGCCAGGTGGAGAGCGGACTGATTTCCCAGGCCTACCGTAACGCCAACGGCGTCAAGGCGTACCTTGACATGCCTTTCGGCTCGGTGCAGACCCTCTCCGCCGCGCTCGGCGACGCCGCGGGAACCCCAAAGGCGAACCGCGAGTTCTACAACGATCTGATCGCGCAGACATTGCGTTCCAGCGACCGCATTTTTGGCATGTGGACGGCTTTCGAGCCCAATGCCTTCGACGGGAAGGATGCCGATTACGCCAATCGGGCCCCGTTCTATGACGCCACCGGGCGCTACGTCCCCTATTTCTTCGAACTGGGGGGCAAGTCCGGACAGGAACACCTTGTCGACTACGACAAGCCGGGCGCCGGCGACTATTATCTTCTTGCCAGGAATTCCGGCCGCGAAGCCATCACGCCGCCCTATGACTATGCAGCCGGCGGCTCCTCCTATTTTATCTTCTCCATCGCCGTCCCGATACGGAAGAGCGGCAAGGTCATAGGCGCCGCCGGCGGCGACATCCTGCTCGACCTTGTCTGCAAGGACATGGCCAACATAAAGGTCTATGACAACGGCTACTCCGTTCTCCTCGACCAGAACGGAGGGATTATCTATCACCCTGACGAAAAATTGCGGATGCAACCCGTATTTTCCGTGGTGGACAACGCCATGGGCGCCGCCATCCGCAGCGCCCTCGACGACGGCCAGGCGCGCACGGTGGAAATCCTGTCGATGGTGAACAACGCCAGATACCTGTGCGCCGTCGCCCCGTTTTCTGTGGCCGGAACCGGCAAGAACTGGGCCGTCATCCTGGCCGCGCCCATTGGCGAGGCCCTGGCGCCGGTGACATCGGGAGTGGCGATCATCGTCATCATCGGCGCCGTATTGCTGGCGGCGGTGCTTCTTGCGCTCTATGTCATGACCGCGGGCATAACCCGCGCGCTGGACGGTATTATCAATGGCCTTGGCGACGCGTCG
>JAITKH010000422.1 GCA_031278535.1 Planctomycetota bacterium
CCGACAACCTGCGCTCACTTTTATCCTTGACCTTTCATATCGCTTCCGGAAACGAAAAACGAGCGCAGGCCATCGCTTGAACCATATAAACCGAAAACCACTTCGGTATGGGTATAAAACACTACATCCGAAGCCGCCGCCGTATCGAAATCCACATAGAGTAACGTGTCTGAAATCGAAGAGTTCCAGGCTCCCTTCCCTGCCGGGAGGGAATACAACGACATCGCCAGTACCGACCTCCTTTTCCCCATCCGCCGTTTCCAACCTGCCTTTGCCGGCAATAATATAGAATACCTCCGTGATCCCGACATGATAATGATACGGGAATGACGCTTTTCCAGGCGGCACTTCCATAATGGCAACGGCGCATTGATTGCCTCTTTTGGAGAGAATGCGGCGCTCCATATATTCGTAATCCCCGTGATTTTCGTATTTCCCCTCCATTTCAGAGGTTTTCGCGACGACGCACTTCCTCGTTTTCACGAATCGATCCTCCAGTTTCCGCGTAAATTTTCGCTTGACCGCCCAAGACCGGCTGTATTGTCCTGACAACACAGTCCGAACCGCCTATTCCCCGGCGCCGCCTTCCGGTCCGGCCTGTCCGTATTCCCCGTCTTCAGGTCCGGCGCCATCGTCTTCCGATTCTTCCTTCTTGACAGGTTCCTCCTGGAAGAATTCCTCGATTTTTGGGAACAATCGGCTCTGATTACCCGTCGTCAGGCTATACACCAGGCCGGGCCGGGTCGAGGCGACGGCGTACCAGACATCGTCGCGTGAAAAAACCCCTAAAATGAAATCCGGCCTGTTTTCGGCTTCGATGGTGAGAGAATGCGGTTCGGTTGCGGCCTCGCCCTTGTCCGCCAGGGAAGGTTCCGCCGCATCCTCGGCGTTGATCAGGCTCGCCGCCGAAGTCCAGCTTACCATCCTTTCGGCCTTGAATTTTTCGGCCAAGCCGCCCTCTTCCAGTTTCCAGGAAGCCGGAGAGCCACTTTCATCCACATCCCGAACGATGACCAGCCGGCGGCCAGGGTAGGAGATGATCACCCGGCGCATTGCGTCAATCGGAGTGTCTGCCAAAGTCAAATCCAGCCAATCTCGAGCCGAAGGGGCCGGAATGGCGGTGGAGGTCATGCCGGCGGCCCGGCGGACATCCTGATCCACGCGATACACCTTGTCCTCTCCGCCCCGCCGCACATAGGATTCGCCGTAAACACCGCCCGCCCGCTCGCCGGCAAGGATGACAGCCGTCCTGCCGTCGCCGGTTGTCAACTCTATGCGCAGGGCGTTATCATCGTCCACACCGAGGCCGGCATGAGATGCCTTTCTTTCAGCTTGAAGATCGCCTTTCAGGCCCCGCAAAACAACCAGCAAATCCCCGATCTTCGTCGCGTTGGCCGGCGCGCTGTGAGAAGTCGCGACGCGCCATTTGCCGTCATCGTCCCGGACAAGCCGAACTTCCCGTTGGACAGTTTCCGCCTTTTCTTCCGCATCCCCACCCGGCGCCTTTCCTGGCGAAGGCGCGGGGGCCGCGTTTCGGGAAATAACGATTCCCGTTACCGCCGCCTCGGAAAAATCGTCGTCAAGCAGGCGGACGATTTCGACTTGACCTGAAAGGGTTGTCGACGTCGGGGTCGGGCGCCGGCGCACCAGGATCCCGATAGCGATCAGAATCAGCAGGACAGAGAAAATGGCGACAAGATGCCTGGCTTTCATGGTAGTTTCCATCCTCCTTTGCGCAATTCATGACTTCAAACCGTGAACAGCATCATACCGTCTGCGCCTGGCTAGGCGCAGACGCCAAACCAGGATCCCAATCAGCGTCAGGAAAACCGCGTGTCCAGCCACCTGAAGCGCCTTCCAGAAACCGGCGGCGCCATCGGAAAGCGGACTCATAAGCCGCATGATCGCCGCCTTGTCCTTGAGTTCGCGGATGGCGGCGTCATCCGCATCCAACGCCAAATGGGAGGCGGCATTCAGAAGCATCACCAATTCCGGCCAGCGCAGTATGTCGCGATCAAATCCCATGGCGTTGCCGATGACGAAAAGCTTGCCGGGCTTTGCCTCATAGGAATCTATCGGTTCGACCGGCCCGGGTTCGCCTCCCCCCGGGGCTCCGGGGTAGCCTGGAGACGGCCATCCCGGTTTCTCATTGAAACGGAGCGGAAACGTTCCCGTCACCAATGCCGCCAGGGGATAACGCTCGTCTGGAACGCCGGACGGCTTCCTCAGATCCGACTCCCTGGCGTTGGAACCGGAGAATGTCTTGATCCAGGCCCCGGCGTTGGACTGGATAGTCACCTGGCAGTCGAATCCGGCTTCGCGCAAGGCGGCCTGGTCGATTTTCAGGGGCGATGTCCAGGGCAAACGAAGCGACGACACCTGGCGGAAAAGATCGGGCGGGCCGACAAAGGCATCGCCTGACAGTTCGGCATGCATGGGCCAGGCGGGAAAAGCCATGGGCATGGTTCCGAGAATGGTTTCCACCGGCAACCTGATGCTGGCGCCGCTGGCCGCCATCAGCATGCCTTCCCCAAAGCTCAATCCGGGCGGCAGAAATGCGTCCAGCCCCGGCTCGAAATTCCGGAGGACGCGACGGAACCCGTTCGCGGCAGGTTCATATTTCATCGCCTGGTTCTGAGCCGCAAGAATCACCGGTTTCCCTTTGGCCAAGGCCAGATTGATCTCGTACTGCTGCCGGGGATTCAGTTTTTCCGGTCCGATTACCACCAGCAGATCGTATTCGGCCGGCATGGGATCGTTGGCGTCGAGGAAAATCCGGCGGCAGGTGAAACCTTCCAATTCGGTAAGGCCGTAGGGAATGTACGGCCAGGGATCGCGCGCTTCCAACTGTCGGCCCATTTGCGCATAGAGCATGGCCAATTGCTGATCCGGCATTTCCACCGGCGCATAGACTGCGGCCACCAATTGGCGATCACGGCTGACCTTGCGGGCGTAGGCGGTCACGCGGTATTCGATTTCGCTCAGGGCGGTCACACTGGGAGGACGCGCCTCGATCATGACGCAGGGAAGAATCTCGGGCTCTTTATCCTTGGACGGATAGGTTATTTCCAAGGCTGAATAAATCAGTTGCGCCGTGGCCTTGCCCTCGTCCATCGCCTCGATGGAGAAAGGCCGTATCTTTTTGAAAAGGGTCTGTTCCAGACCGTCGGCCTCTTCCGTCTTTTCCTTGTCATTCCCCTCGGATTCGTCCTGATCCGCTATGCTTCGGTATATCACCTGATAAGTCACCTTGCCGCCGGAGGCGTGATCCAGGGCGTCAAGTTGATCGACGACATTCCGCTCTAAATCGTTGAGCGAGGCCGGCATGTTATCCCGGGGGGTGACATGGTAGCGGATGCGGAGCTTTTCCGGCAGGCGGGAAAGGACGCGGCGGCTGATCGCCGAAATGGTAAAGGCGCCCTCGGAGGTGGGATCGGCGCGGGGAAAGGATATTTCCGCAAAAACCCAGTTGGCCGCGGAGCCGACGGCAAAGAGGAGGACGGCGGCGCCTATGAACAGGCTGTCCGCTCCCCTACGCCCCCGCCGTTCCAGGGACAGCGAATTCAGAACCAGGAAAATGAGCGTCCAGACGACAAAGAAGAGAATGTCGCCGACGTCGAGAAGTCCGCGGGAGAGATTATTGAAATGGGCAAAAACGCCGATGTAGCCGCCGAGCGCGCCGCCGATGCCGCTGCCCAGAAACGACAGTGCCTGATCCATGGCCTGTTCCACAAAGGGAAGTCCCAGCAGGAATGCGAAAAACAGGACGGGAGCGGTCAGGACGAAAGCAACAATCTGGTCGGAGCAGAGACCGGAAATGAAGAGGCCGAAAGCGATAAACATGCCGCCCAGGAGCAACAGTCCCAGGTAGCCGGACAAGGTCGCCCCCGTGTCCAGGAACCCGGCCCAACCGTAACCGGCGGCAGCCGGGTCGCCGATCCCGATGACCACCATCATCAGGGGAACGGTCAGGGTCAAGACAAGGGCAAGGGAATAGAACGCCCAAGCGGCGATAAATTTGCCCAAAGCCAACTGCCAGGCACGCATCGGCAGGGTCAGGAGCATCTCGAAAGTATTTCCCTTCCGCTCCTCGGCCCAGAGCCGCATGGTCACCGCCGCCACCAGGAAAGCGGAGATGCCGGCCACGACATGGAAGTATGTGCGCATGTCAGCCACGGGATAATTGAAGAATCCCGGCGCGATGACAAACAATCCCAGGAGATTGGCGAAAAGGATAAACGCGGCGAGGAAAATATACCCGGCCGGATTGGTAAAGTAAGTGGAAAACTCCCGGCGGAACAGCGTGAAAAGATTTTTCATGGCTTCGGATCCCCTTGTTTGGTCAACGGGCTTCACCGGCGGTCAGGGCCAGGAAGGTTTTTTCGAGGGAGAACGGGACGACAGACAATTCCGCCACCCGCCATCCCCTGTCCCTGGCCAATCCGCCCGCCTGGACAACTATCGCGCTCTCATCTTTCCCCTCGAGAAGATAATGGCAAACTCCATCCTTCTCTGTTTCGAACAGGCAGACATCAACCCCTGGCAGATTCCTGGCAACCGCCTCCGAATCCCCGTGCGCGGCCTGGACGGCAAAGGAAACCCGGCCGCGGCTCCCGACCTTGCGGCGAAGTTCCTCCCGCGTCCCCTGCCCCGTGATTTTCCCCTGATTGATGATGATGACGCGAGCCGCCATGGCCTCGGCTTCCTGGAGGATATGAGTTGAGAGGATAACCGTCTTCTCCTTCGCCAATTCGGCAACCAGGGAACGGATTTCATGAATCTGGTGCGGATCCAGTCCGCTGGTTGGCTCATCAAGAATGACCACTTCCGGATCGTGGATCAAGGCTTGCGCCAGGCCGGTCCTTTGGCGATATCCCTTGGACAGGAAACGGACGGGAGTGCGAAAAACCGGGGCGAGGCCGCAACGCTCCGTCACCCATGCCATCCGCCGTTCCAGGGGACCGCCCGACAACCCCCTGGCCCGGCCCACAAACGCCAGATATTCCGCCGTTTCCATATCCGTATACAACGGGGGATTTTCCGGCAGATAGCCGATGCGCCCGCGTACCTCGATGGGATTGTCGGCAATGGAAAAACCCGCCACTCGGGCGGTTCCGGCGGTAGGGGCGAGAAACGTGGTAAGAATCCGCATGGTGGTGGATTTCCCGGCGCCATTCGGGCCCAGAAGCCCGGCGACTTCGCCCTTTTCCACCGTGAACGAGGCTTGATCCACGGCCAGGAACGAACCGTAGCGCATGGTCAAGTTTTCCGCCTCAATCATGGAACGCCTCCTTCAAATAATGTCGCCATATTTCCGGCAGACAGACTGCAAAATCATCCGTCCGGCCGAATTCAGAATCGACCGTGCCGTTTTCCCTCTTTAGGGATGAAACGAATTGACACCGGCTTACATGTATCGTCCATGCTTCGGCATGACGTACAAAACTCGCCGAAAGATACTGTCATTTTATTCCTTTTCCCCCGCATTTCCAGCATTTTTATAACTTCCATATATTGGGGACTGTTATGGAAAACAAACAAAACGCTGTTTGCCTTTCCTTATATACTGTCGGATGTTATGAAATTTTTCCGAAAATCCCCATTGTGTGCGCCAGTCAAGGAAAAAAATCGCCGTAATTCACTATCCGGCGTTTCCCATCAGCTGCGCAACATCATGGAATGCGGTCGATCGTATCGAAAAATCGGCGGGGAAAATGGCGGAGTAAATTCTCAATGCCTCAAAAAACCACCGGCGGAGCTTCAACTTGGCTGTCTATTTGATGGAGCATTTTGTCGGAAAAGCTTTTCCGCCCGACAAGATTGCGGCTGGGCAGGAGCGTCACTTTGCGCGCCGTCCCCCCTGTTCCGGCATCATCCTGTTTGCGAACGGTTCCATTGCCAAAATCGCCGGTCGCCATTTCGACCGGTTGTACTGGCTTTGCACCCCCCCCGCCGGATTGTTCTTCCGATTCCAGCGTTTTCAACAATTCAATGACGGAGGGGAATTCCCTGGCGAGGTCCAAGTCTTCCTTGCCGTCGCCGATTTGGGTTTGCGCATTCGCCTCAAGCTCACCAGGCGGGACAATCGCCATCGGCTCATCCAATTGGAAATCGCTCAGACTGACCGCCGGCGCCGAAGTTTTCCGGACAACAGGATATTTCCCCCAGATATCCATCAGGTAACGGGAGTCGTCCCTCCTGTTCGTCCTGGGGGTTTTCATTCCTTTTTGGCGCGGCGATGCGGCAGCCGGTTGCAGGGAATTCCGTTCGTGAGAGGCGAACCGGTATCCGCTCTTCTTATTCCCGCCCGCTTCGGAAGTTCCGACAAATCCGGCGGCAAGGACGCTGCCGACGGGCAGTTCCGGCAAAGGCGCCAAGGCCAGCCTGACATCATCCGCGTCGGGCGGCTTGTCAATGATCATGGCCGGAGTCGGCAGGAAACTATCCAAAGGGAAATTTTTGTGCCAAACATCGGCGGCCTCCGCCGCGGCGAAACGGATGTCTGTCATTTCGGGAATGCCGGGAATGGACATCTCGAGCCAATCGCCCCCGGGAAGCGCCGGCATCAACGACAGAGGTTGAAATTCCGGAGAAGGCGGATCGTTTCCCATAAAAACTCCGGGAATGTCCGAAAGAGGAAGATCCATCTCCGGAGGAACGAAATCATGGGCGGTCGTCGGCGGCAGCCCCGGTCCAGCCATGAAGCCTGGAGGCGCCATGGCCGATACGTCGGCAGGGACATAACCGCGGTTGAACATCCGATCCCGATCCGGCGTCATCGGGATCGAATGGAATTCACGCCGATCGGTGGCCGCATCCGGCACAGCTGCCAGGTTGGTGTAATCCTGACGGGGAATGACAAACAGTCCGGGGGCGGAATGGCGGCTGGAAAGCTGGGCCTCCCGATCCATGACCGCCTGAATGCGTGCGAACGTGGGCTGATCCGGCGTGTTCATGATGTCAGGATCGATGGCAGCCGGGATTTCCGGCGCTCCCGAATCCCTCCGACCGGATGACATGGCAAGACGCTTCACCTCCGGTCCTTTTGGGAAACGGGCCTGTTGGCCGCGATCCCGGCAGCCGGCGATCCATATCGCCAATGGCGTCAGCGTCAGCGCCGCAACGACGATGAATTTGCGCACATCCGGCTCCTTCCATATTGAGGACCGCCCCAATCCGGAAATTTCCGGACAGTGCGGCGATGGCAATTCCGTCAAGGAATATATCGACGAATCGGCCGGCGATTCTGCACCATTTTCTTGAGGAACCGGCCGAACCGACACACAATCGGCGCCGCCGGGGAGGGAGAAACGGGAAGAATCGCCGTTATTTTTCCTGATGCCATTTTTGGAGAAAATTCCTATACTTCATCCTTTCGCCGCCGTTCCGGCGACGCCCGGGAGCTCACTATGGCGATCGACAAGCGGAAATTCAGGCTGACGCTTTATTTGATGCCGGCGATGCTCGACTGCATAACCGGCATTTTCATCTTCATCGGTCCGGTACGGGCCACCTTGATGGGATATGACCCGCTGGTGGCGGGGAGCCTGGTAACGGCGCGATCAGTTGCCTGCTGCCTGGTCGGGATTCTGCTGTCGCGAATCATCACCCCCCGGAATGCAATCAAGCTGATGTTTTTCAGCAACATTATGCTTGTCTGGATCTGCCTGCTCGGCTTGGCCGCAACCAATCTGACCATGCTCTACGTCACCACCGGCCTGGTCGGGACTTTCCAGGTGATATTTTTCTCCTCATTCCAACTTTTCATGAAAATGGCGGATGAGGACGACTCGAAGCCTCTTTCGCGGGTGGTCGGTTCCTATACCCTGGCCTGGTGCGCGGGAATGTCGCTTGGGCCGTTTATCACCGGTATCGCCATGCGTATTGGCAGAACGGAAAACGGCGTGGGCGAAGGTACGGGCTGGATGTATGCCTACCTGGCGGCGGTGGTCCTGACCCTGGCTTTGCTGGCGGTGCTCGTTAAGGTGTCAAAAGAAAGCCGCGCCGTCATCAGCCGGCGTTGGCAAGGGGAAACCATCATCGGGAAAACGACGGCGGCGGCTGAAGGCCGGCCGAATTTGGCCTGGCTTGGCTGGTTTATGGGGTTTTTCGGACTCGCCTCCTCCGGCATCGTCAAGGGCGTGTTTCCATCCGGGGCAACCCGGGCGGGCATGCCGGAATGGCGCTCGGGGGCGGTGATGATGACGATGGCGCTGGCAACCGGCATTTTCGCCTATATGCTGTCGCGGCGTTGGCGCTGGCTCTATTCCGGAGCCAGCATGCTGGGTTTTGGACTTCTCGGCGCGGCCGGCCTCCTTTTCTTCCTGATGCCAAGCCTGCTGGGACAAGGCATAGCCGATCAGGCATGGCAATATTACCTGGCGGCATTGATCTTCGGCTGCTACTGCGGGGTGGCGTATCTCTATAGCGGCTTCCACGCCCTGGTACATCCCCAAACCGCCGGCAGGAACATTTCCCTGAACGAGTGCTTTATCTCCGGCGGCGCCATCGTGGGCCCCTTGTTGGGCGGCTGGACAGCGAGGGAATACGGTTTCTACACGCCTTTCGCCCTGGCGTCAATACTGGTTGGCGTGTTGGGGGCATTCCAGTATTACGCCCACAGAAAGTATGGGGCGATCCGACAGGACTGCCGGCCGCCTTTGGGAAAAGCCGCGTGACTCCGCATGGTGATCCGCACAATTCCAATCCTCGACGGAGATTTTTGGGGAATTGCCTGCGATCCATCCAACTTCCGCCTCCAGGGAAATGGTACCCGTTCACATCTCCTGAATTTTCTCATGGCGCGATATTTTTCCGCCAGGAGTTGACATTTGCCGGGCGATTCCGTAATCTGATGATATCATGTGCGATAGACCGTTCCATTTCGACCCTGCATCGTTAACACAACCTTTGCTGAAGCGTATTGAGACGCTTGAAGGGGAGATTGCGTTATTACAGGGCGGGAACGGCCGGTTACGAGCCGGGAACGAGCGTCTCAAGCGTGAGCTTGCCGCTGCCAGGAAGGATTCCAGGAATTCTTCCAAGCCGCCGTCATCGGACATTGTCAAGCCTCCGCCATCGGGTGGCGGGGGGAAGCGTCGTATTGGCGGCCAGTCGGGACACGAGGCGCATTTCCGGACGCCTTTTTCCCCGGAACAGATTGAGTGGACTTTTGGAAATTATGCGGCCCAAGCGAGAGCATTGACAAGGAGTTCCTGAATTATCGTCAGGTTGGAACGAGAGGACGACATGGCAATAATTCTTTCACCCCATAGTTGTTTG
>JAITKH010000040.1 GCA_031278535.1 Planctomycetota bacterium
AAATCCCCCCGAACAGGAGGCTCACCAGGACGTTGATGTGGGCGAGGCCGCCCCGGATATGGCCGACCATGGTGGAGGAAAGCCGTATCAGCTTGTCGGTGATTTTCCCGGAATTCATCAGGTTGCCGGCCAGCAGGAAGAAGGGGATGGCGGTAAGGACGAAGCTGTCCACGCCGGCGAAGAAGCGTTGCATGATCTGCCAGAGCGGAAGCCTGGTATAGGCCATCATCACCAGGGTGGAGACGGCGAAGATGGAAAAGGCGAGCGGCAGGCCGGTCAGCATCAGAAATAACATGCCGCCGACGAGGATGGCAATGGGAATCCCGCTCATGGCTTCGCCTCCTCTTCCCCGGCCCGGCGGGCGATCAACTTTTCCAGGGCGAAGAAAATCATAAGCGCCCCCGATACCGGCACCGCCAGGTACACGCAGTTGGAGGGGACGGGCAGGGTGACGGCGGTTTTCCCGATGCTCCGGGCGCAGTAGCTGGCGCCGGCATAGAGAACCACTCCCGAAAGAACGAGAATCAAGCCAAGAACCCAATAACGAAGCGCGGAACGGAGGCGCGGCGGCAGGATCGAGGCCAGCATGTCAAGAGCGAGGTGCGTTCCGTCACGTACGGCGACGGCGGCACCGAGAAAAATGAGCCAGGCGAAACTCATCCTGGCCACCTCTTCCGTCCAAACGGCCGGAAAATGAACGACGAACCGGAAAAACACCTGGAGAAACGTCACACATATCAGGACGCTTATGAACACGAATAACAGGAAGGAAATGCCTTTGGCGAGAAAGCCGGATGCCGTTTTCACGAATATCCTCCCGTGCCGGACGCCCTCCCGGCCGATGGCGCCGTGACCGGGAGGCATGACAATCCGCAACGTCTGCGTCTTCGACGGAGACGTTGCGGAAGTTGCCCTGTTTCATTCGCCTTCCGCCTCCGGTGAAGCCAATTCCCCTTCGGCATCAGAGGTTGGTTCCAGAGAAAACGGCCTTCGGCATCAACGGATTTAGTCTTTTGAGACCACTGGAGCCAGCGGACTTCGGCACCCGTAAAGTCGGCCTTTTCAGGCCGCCGGAATGACGGCCTCCCGGCCGGACCAGTGCGCGAACACCTACTTGAAATCCTGAAATTCCTTGATCAAGGCGATCAAGCCGGTGCTTTCGCCGAATTCCCTGAACACCCCGGCCGTGGCCTGGATAATGGGATTCTTGTCGATCTCGAACACCTTGACGTCGAATTTGCCGGTCATTTCGGCACGGGCGGTATCGCCGGCTTCCTGTTCCAGCTTGCGGGCGACAGGGGTGACCTCGGCCATCGCCTTCGCCAGCGCTTCCTGGATATCCTTGTCCAGACCGTTAAAAACGTCGGCGTTGATGAACATCGGCCTGACCGTGATTTCGTGTTCGGTCAAGGTGAGATTTTTTGCCGGTTCGTACAGTTTGTTGGCAAGAATCGCCGGCAACTCGTTTTCCATGCCGTCGCAGAGACCGGAAGCCATGGCGGAATAGGTTTCGCCGAAGGCGATGGTGACGGGCAGGGTGCCGATGGCTTTCCAGACGTCGGTCTTCAGCTTGGAGGGAGCGAGGCGAAGCTTGAATCCCCTGAGATCGCCGATAGTCCTGACTTCGCGCCTGACGGAGATCACCTGCCGGGCGGATCCGCCCCAGTACGCGAGTATTTTCAAGCCGGTCTTCTGCTCGATGAGTTCGGCGTACTTCTTGCCCGGAGCGCCGTCCAGCGCCTTCAGCCAGTGATCATAGTCGCGGAAAAGGAAAGGCAGGGCGAAAAGCTCCAGTTCTTTGCAGAAGGTGGTGCCGACAGTGGGATCGCCAATGAACATGTCGAGAGTGCCTTCCTTGCAGCTCTCGGCCAGTTCCGGCTCGGCGCCAAGGGTGGCGTTCGGATAATTGACAATCTCGAGGCGCCCGCCCGAATGCCTGGCAACAGCGTCCTGGAGTTGCCGGATGCCCACATTCCACACCTGGGTCTCGGGCTGGTTGTTGCCGAGCCGGAGGGTGACCTGCCCGGCGGCGGCGATGGCGGCAAGGGCAACTGCGAAAAGTACGGCGAAAACGAATCTTTTCATCTGTCTCTCCTTGTCAACGAGGGACTAGCCGGTCGACGCCGACCAGCCGGATTGTCATAATGAGAAAAGCGGAGATGCCGGAAAAACTCGTCCCGGCGGGGTTCGACGTTCTCCCGATACATGGCGAAATATTCTTCCGGGGCCGGCAGCCGGCCCAGGCGGGCTGTCACTGCGGCAAGAACGGCGGAACCGAGATACACCCGCGCCCCCATTCCCATGCGGTTGTCAAAATTCCTGGTACTGGTGGAAAAGACCGCGGTTCCGTCCCCTACCCTGGCCTGGTTTCCCATGCAAAGGGAACAACCGGGAATCTCGATTCGCGCCCCCCGTTCTTCGAAAGTCTTCAGCACTCCCTCCCGCGACAGTTGATCGCGATCCATGCGAGTCGGCGGGGCGATCCAAAGCCGTTTCACGCCCAGTGGCGCACCGGAACCGGCAAGGACGGCGGCGGCGGCCCGGAAATGCCCGACAGTCGACATGCAGGAGCCGATAAAGACTTCATCGATCTTCTCTCTCCCCGTCTCCGAAAGCGGAACGACGATATCCGGATTGTTGGGATAGGCGACGACAGGTTCCCGCATGTCCGCCAGATTCACCTCCAGCCTGGCGGCGAATCGGGCGTTGTCGTCCCGCCGCGTCA
>JAITKH010000080.1 GCA_031278535.1 Planctomycetota bacterium
GGCCCGGAACCCGGAGAAGCTGCCATCGGTCCGCTGTCCGCAAGCGGACGGGATAAAATTCCGGATGCCGATCAGCCCAGCATTTTTTCGGATCGGCCTGGAGCGACAGTCGCCCGTCCGTATCGAACGGCAGATCCTGTCGGGAGAAATCGTATTTCCGAATGAGGAAATCCGACTGGTACAACCGGTGTTCGCGCAGAAGGATGTCGGGATCGCGTTTCGTCTCTCCCGGAATGCCCGGAAACCCGCTGCCCGCCTGGTAGGCGGAAAAATAAACCCGCTCCAGCCGTTGTTCCGCATAGAGTTCGTGTGTTCTCTCCAATATTTCCCGATCGGTTTCGCCGGCCGCTCCGACGATGAACTGGGTGGTCTGGCGTACCCGGCGACGACCTGGAAGGTTTCGGATCATTGTGCTGATCAGCCGGATTTGGCGCATGATGTCCCGTTCCCAGTTTTTCTGTCTGGAAAGGGCGGCGCAATGGGCCGCCGAGGGAGTCTCGATGTTCAGGGACACGGCGCTCGCCAGGCTTACCGCTTCGGCGATGGCGGCGTCGCTCGCGCCTGGAATTACCTTGATGTGGATATAGCCCCGATAGCCGTATTTTCGGCGAAGGATGGCGGCCGCGCCGTTGAGGCGGGTCATGGCGTGATCCGGATCGCGGATGGCGCCCGAGGATACGAACAGTCCCAGCAAACGCAGTCGGCGGCTGTACTCGAGGAACAGGCGGGCCAGTTCGTCGGCCCCGAGGGTGCAGCGCCTGACCCTGTCCAAGCCGGCCCGGAGGGGGCAGTAGCCGCAATCTCCGGAACAGGCCGAGGAAAGCAGGGTTTTCAGAACAATGCCCGTACCGCCCTTGGCCAGGCTTGCCGGATAGAGCCACGCCTGGTTCGCGGCGTCTCGCCGGCGGTGTTCTTCAGGATTCCGCGTCCCGCAGGAACAGGCGAGATCGTATCGTCCCGCCTCGGCCAGAATTTCCAGCTTTTCCTGACTGTCCATGCCCTCTCTCCGCCGCGCCTCCCTCCACCTGGGCATTATAGGGACGGCACGGATCAACCGCAACCGGAAATCCCGGGGCTTTCACGTCCCGCCATCCCTGCCCCCGCGCTGCCTGCGGACGGTCGGGACACCATCGCGGGCATACCCGGTTCGTGGCATGGAAATGTCGCGCGACATGGCGAAGAAGACGGCGGCATTCTGGCCAACTGCCGCTTGAGGATGAGGGAAACGCCAAAAAAACGGATTGATGCGGTGCGCGATGCCGTCGTTGCGCGTACGCGTCCAACAGACGGAATCAGCCGTCCAGCCCTATCGCCGCCGCCGCCGGCAGCATGCCGGCCATGGTTTCGGCCATCAGGGCGTCCACCTCCATGTCCAGCATTTCGCAGCCCCTGAGAATGACGTCGCGGTTGACGCCGGCGGCGAAACGCCTGTCGCGCCATTTCTTTTTCAGGGATTTCACCTCCAGATCCGCCAGCCGCCGCGAAGGTCGCATCAAGGCGGCGGCGGCAATCAGGCCGGTCAGCTCGTCAATGGCGTAAAGCGTCTTTTCCATGGGAAGGTCGGGCGTAACCTCGTTCACCAGGCCATAGCCGTGGCTGACGACGGCCCGGATGACGCCCGCATCGTATCCGGCGTCGGCGAGCAGTTCCGGCGCCTTGGCGCAATGCCGCTCCGGATACGACTCGAAATCAACGTCGTGCAGCAGGCCGACAACGCCCCAATAGTCCGGGTCCTCATTGTTCCGGATGGCAAAATGCCGCATCGCCGCCTCGACAGCCAAGGCATGCCGCAACAACGCCTCGGATTTGTTGTGTCGCTTGAATACCGCCAGTGCGTATTGCCGATCGCGCGGGTCAGCCGCCATGTCCGTTCGTCCTCCCTCTTTCTCTCTCACGCGCTCCGATCAATGATGGCGGGGCCGTTTCCAATTCGCCCGCCATTGCGCCCGTAAGTGGAATCGGCGCCCGCCGACTCCACGATGCCGCGAAAGAAGGCTTCGACATGGGCGAGGCTGGCCTTGAGCAATTCGGCATTGTGGCGGCTCTTCATTTGTACCGCTTCAACCGCCTCCAGCAATTCGGCCCGTACGGCGCCCATTTTTCCGCGTTCGGGTTCGGGGAAGACGCGAATGATTTCCTCCAGCCGCTCGACCGAATTGTCCAGCCCCAGTCCGGATTTCAGGAGCGGCATGACGGCTCGCCGTTTCCTTTCCTCGTCCCCGATCATGGTTACCAGCCGTTTTTCCGCTGTCACCGTTTTTTCCATTTTTTCCAGATCGCCCTTGAGGATGCTTTCCCGCTTGTCCCCGGCAAGAACGATGAGTTCCCGATGCAGCCCGATCTCGCGGACGAGGATGGCCTCCAGCATCCCGATGACGCGCTTGAGCGCAGCTTCGGCCTGTTTATCCATGATTTTGCCTTTCGCGTTTCCGTCGCGCGTCCCGGGGGACGGGCTCAATCTCCGCCGGCGTTTCCGGGGATCCCGGGGCGGCCGCGGTCCGGCTGTCGCTCAGGAGCGACTGGTACACCAATTCGGTGAGTCCGTAGCCGCTGCCGCGCGCCAGGGTTTTCGCCTGCTCGCCATCCAGCATCTCCCGGAAGAACTTCTCGCCGTTGTCGCCATGCATGGCCGGGTTTTCCTGCACCGTGGCCCGCATGGATTTCATCACTTGGTTCATGAAGACGGACACGAACTCCTCGGCCACCTTGCGGACTTTGGCATCCGCCTTCCCCGAATTGCCGGCCGCCCGGCCTTCCTGGATGGCCCTGGCCCGTTCCCGCATCCGCTCTTCCCGGGTCTTCCCCAGGGCCGCGCCCATGGCTCCCAGATCCGTTCCTCCCAGGCGATAGCTGTCAATGGCGGCAATCATGCCCGTTCCTCCACCTATTGGTTGACGATCTCGGCCCGGAGAGCCCCGGCCGCCTGCAATTCCTCGAAAACGGTGATCACCTGCTCGGTGTTCATGCCCATGGCGTTCATGGTGTCGATAAGGCCCTGGAGATCCGCGTAGGTGCCGGGGCCGTCGATCTCGACGACGCTCCTCGGGGTGGCGTCGTCCAGGGTATAGGCGGCCGGCTCTTCCGGCGTCTCCGGCCGAATGGTGACGGTCTTGTCCTGGATGCTGATGGTGGCGTTGTTCACTTGCACGTCGCCGGTCACGACAATCGAATTCCTGCCCCGATTCACCACAATCATGGCCGGCCGATCCACCGACACCGGAACTTCCATGATGTTGCTGATGTACCTGGCCGCGGTTGTCCGGAACTGCCCGGGAATGACAACCACCACCTGTCCCGCGTCCTTGGCGAAAGCCACCGGCCTCGGCGCCTCCGCCTCGGCGAACATCGTGGCCTCCTGGAGATAGGGATTCAGGGCCGGCGACTGGTTGATCTGCCTGGCGATGCCGGCCGCGTCGGCCCAATTGGCCCGTTTCAGATTCAGGCGTATCCAGCCCTTTTCATTCATCACCCGGCCGAAGGGGTAGGGCACCATGAGCGTGGCGCCGCTGTTCTGGCCGTCATGGATCCTGCCCCGGGTGAGGATGGCGCCGCTAACCTTGACCTGGCCCGTGACCTTGGCCATGACTTCCCGCTCGCCGTTATAAAGATCGCAGCTAAGAAGCTCCCCGCCGGCCAGGCTCTTGGCTCCGTTGGTGGAGGTGACGCTGACGGGAAAGCGCTGGCCGGGACGCAGGAAAGGCGGGACTTCGGCCGTGACCTGCACCAGCGCGATGTTTCCGGTGGCGAGGCTCGCCTGATCGAAATCGAAATTGATGTTTCGCATATACTGCCGGAGGAGATCCTGGGCCGCCGCCTTGCTGTCGCCGGTGTTGGCCAGGCCGGTGACGATGCCGGTGCCGTGCAGGGCGATCGGCGGCGCGCCGTGGATGTCGACCAAATCGCGTATCGTCCCGGCCTCCGCGCCGCCGATCGCGAGGGTTCCAAGAATGGCGAGCGCCAAGGCAATCCATTCCCTTCCCCGGGTCCGCATCATTTTTCTGTTCCTCCGTCAACCCGTTCCGAATGACATTATCGGACTTCCGGCGCCGGAACTTCAGGCAAATTCGCCGTTCGGGCGGTTTCGCGTCAGAACGGATTGAGGAAATCGATCAGCTTCGCCCCCCAGCCGCGCTTGTCCATCCGGGTCATCGGTCCCTTGCCCGTGTACACTACGGACATGTCCATGAGCTTTTCGGCCTTTATGGCGCTGTTCACGTCCATGAACTCGGGATTGACGATGCCGGTGACCTTGACTGTCTGCTCTTCGCCGTTCACGTTCACCTTCTTCCGCGCCTCGATCACCAGGTAGCCGTTCTGCTGCACTTCGATTACCTCGCCGGTGAGGGTGGTGACGAAGGATTGGGAACGCTCGACCGTGGAGTCGGAAGAATGGGTGCGGGCGTTGCTGTAGGATATCGTCGGGCTTTTGCCGCCGGCGGCGGCGCCGCGCTGGGTGGTTCCGATGCTTCCGGACAGTTTCGGGGTCAGCCAGCTGTTCAGGGTCATGTCGTTCGAACTGTCGCGGGAGAGATCGTTGGCGCTCGCCAGTTCGCTGGTGGTGGTTTCGGCCACGATGATGGTAACGCTGTCGTGGATGCGCGCCGCCTTCTGGCGGTGATAGAGGGATCGGTTGCCGGTCACCCGCCGCAGGCGCGCGGCCATGATGTGATCGTCGTCCGACATGACGTCGTATTCAGCCTCCTCCTCCTCGGTAAGGGTCCAGGGATCGTTTGCCCAGGGTTGATATTCGCCTCCCCGGGCGCGGACGGCCGCCAGGACAAAAAAGAAGAGGGAACCGGCCATGAGGAGCAGGCAGCGCCTCAGCATTTCGCGTTCCCGTATGGTCATGGCTTTACGGTTGGTGCGCATCGCGAATCCTTTCCTTTGCAGACTCCCGGTTCATTTTTGCCCGGGGAGGACCGAAACCACTCCCCGATCGGTGATTCTCGCCTGGTATTTCACTTTCGTGCCCGCATCCTCGACTGTCACGACGTCTCCCACCATGCCGCCGGACAGGGCTTTTCCCCTGCCTCTGACTTCCCATGCCCGATTGCGCGTGACACTTTGCACCGTTTCGCCCCGCTTCACCGCCTGAGCGGGAACGGCGTCGCCGGCAAGAACGGGTTCGCCGGAAACGAGATTGCGGGAAAGCTCCCGCCCGGCCGCCGTCTCGGGCCGGGGAGGAAGATACGCCTTCCCCGATTCCATGGGAA
>JAITKH010000119.1 GCA_031278535.1 Planctomycetota bacterium
CATGCACCGTTATGGTCTTTATGGCCATTGTGGAAAGCTTGTACCGTTACATGACCACCCGCGTGTTCCGCAAAGTATAAATCAAATATTGAGATTTTGCGGAACACTAGTGCTGCGAGCGGCGACATGGAGAAAAAGCGCTTGGCCATGCTCAGACTGTCCGGGCCTCCATAATGGTGTTGGAGCGCTTCTTCTTGATGTCCAATGGATGAGGGGGGGTATTCCATATCTCCTTCGCGTATTCGAGAATGGTACGATCGGAAGAAAATTTTCCCGAGCGCGCCACATTCAAGATCGATTTTTTAATCCAGGCGCCTTGATCCGTGTAATCCGCCTGTAGCTTGGCTTGCGCCATGGCGTAGGAAGGCAAATCGGCGATTAGGAGATAGCGATCGCCCCATTCCAAAAGCGCCTTCCGGATCGGATCGAAAATGAGGCCCTCGCCCACGGAGAAATGTCCGCCGAAAATGAGATCGAGCGCTTCGCGCACGTCGGGGTTTGATTGATACATCGAATAGGGATCGTAATGCTGGGAAAGGGATTTGGCCTCGTCGGCGTTCAGTCCGAAGATATACATGTTTTCCCGGCCGACCTCGTCCATGATCTCGATATTGGCGCCGTCGAGGGTGCCGATGGTGATGGCGCCGTTCAGCATGAACTTCATGTTGCCGGTGCCGGAAGCCTCGGTTCCGGCGGTGGAAATCTGTTCCGAGACGTCGGAGGCGGGGATAATCTTCTCCGCAAGGGAAACACGGTAATTGGGGAGGAAATGCACCTTGAGCCTTCCGCCGATGACCGGATCGTTGTTTACCACGCCGGCAACATTGTTGATGAGTTTGATGATGAGTTTGGCCATTTCGTAACCGGGCGCCGCCTTGGCTCCGAAGAGAAATGTCTGAGGAGTCCATGGCAGGGAGGGATTTTTCCGTAACCGGTTGTATAGCATGACAATGTGGATGACGTTCATGAGTTGCCGCTTGTATTCGTGCAGCCGCTTGACCTGGGTGTCGAAGATGGAATCGGGATCAAGGATCACGCCGATGTCTTTCTTGATCGTGTCAACCAGGGCGAGCTTGGCTTTACGTCTTGCCGCCTTGAACGCGTCGCGAAATCCGGGATCGTTCGTGAGTTGCTCCAGCTTCCTGAGCTCCATCAGGTTGGTTATCCAGTCCGCGCCGATATGGCCGGAGATCAGGTTGGCCAAATACGGGTTGGCCTTGAGCAGCCACCGGCGTTGAGTGATGCCGTTGGTTTTGGAATTGAAGCGATCCGGATACATCTGGGCAAAATCCGGCACCACCCGGCTTTTCAACAATTCGGTGTGGATGGCGGCAACCCCGTTGGTGGAATGCGAGCCGACAATGCAGAGATTGGCCATGCGGACCTGCTTGGGCTCCGATTCCTCGATCAGGCTCATCCTGGCGAGTTTGCCCCCGTCGCCGGGGAAGGCGATGGCCACTCGCTGCATAAACCGGTAATTGATGTCGTAGATGATCTGGAGATGGCGCGGAAGGATCTTTTCCAGCATAGGCACCGGCCATTTCTCCAGGGCCTCGGGCATCAGGGTATGGTTGGTGTAGCCGAGCGACTTGACGGTTATTTCCCATGCCGCATCGAATTCCAGTCCCTCGTTGTCCATTAGTATCCGCATGAGCTCGGGCACCGCGAGCGAGGGATGCGTGTCGTTCATCTGGATGGCGACGCGATTCGGGAATTCACTCCACGGATCCTTGTCGTGCTTGAAACGGCGGACGATATCCCAGAGGGAACAGGCCACGAACAGATATTGCTGCTTGAGCCGCAATTCCTTCCCGGTGTAATGGAGATCGTTGGGATAGAGCACCTTGGTCAGATTTTCCGCCTCGGTCTTGGAACTGATGGCCGCGACATAGTCGCCCCGATTGAAATCCTCAAAATCGAAATCCTCGTTCGCGAAGGCGGACCATAGCCGGAGCGTGTTCACGGTATTGCCGCCGTAGCCCACCACCGGGGTGTCGAAAGCCATCCCAAGCACGGGCTTGGCGTCCACCCAGCGGTGGCGGACATGGCCGCCGTCGTTCCATTGCTCGCAACGCCCCTCGAAATGAACCGGGATGCGGAGTTCGGGCCTGGCTATTTCCCATGGATTGCCGTTCTGCAGCCAGTTGTCCGGGTGTTCCACCTGGTAGCCGTTCTCGATGGTTTGCCGGAATATCCCATAGTTGTAACGGAGCCCGTAGCCCATCGCCGGAATTTGCAGCGTGGCCAGCGAGTCGAGGAAACAGGCGGCCAAGCGGCCCAGACCGCCGTTGCCTAGGCCGGCGTCGACCTCCACCTCCCGGAGTTCCTCCCAATCCACGCCCAGCGCCTCCAACGCCTTGTCCACCGACTTCTCGATTGTGAAGTTGATGACGTTGTTGCCGAGGGCGCGTCCCATGAGAAATTCGAGCGAGAGATAATAAATTCGCTTCACCTTGTCGTCATGATGGGTCTGCTGCGTTTCAATCCAGCGATCAATCAGGCGATCGCGGACGGCGCGGGAAAGGGCGATGTACCGATTGTGCCTGGTGGACGTATAGCGATCGCGGGCAAGCTCGTATTTCAGGTGCTCGGCGTAGCCGACCTGGATTGCTTCGGGAGTGGTGCCCTGGCGGGCGCTGGAATGCAGGTTGATTTCATCCTCAAACATGCGTCGGCTCCTTGGAAACGGCCAATCTTTCCGCCTCGGCGCCCCACAGGCGCCGCCGAACGGCGGATAGGCGTGGAGCATGCAATTATGTCTTTCATTGCCGGCGAACGCAAGACTGGATTTGCGGAGCGCGAATCCGCGCCCGGGAGATTTTCACGGCAATATTTGGAAAGGAAACCGCATCGCCTGGAAAGTGAGGGAAGCCAGGCTCTCGGACGACGAACGGTCCATCGTTCCAGACGGCTTGGGCGGCGTGTTGTCATGGCGGCGGTCCGGAGGGGAACAGATGGGCGCACTTGTTTTCAGGATATTGATTCTCATGCTGAGCCTTTGGTTGGTTCCGGCCGGCAATCCGACGGCGGTTGCCGCGCCGCGCGGCGGCGGAAAGAAATCCAGGATATCGCGCCAGAAGGAAGGAAAGGCTTACTCCCTGGACGACATCCTGAAGGAACCCAGGAACTACTTGGAGAGGGAGGTGTTTTTCTACTGCCGTTTCGCCTCCACCGCCAATCTTTTCAAAAACATCAATACCCGGTTCAACAGCAACGAACACGCCAATTTCGCCGTGTGGCCGGACAAGACAATCCTCTGGGAGGAGAAAGCCAGGAAGACCCTGCTCCCGACTCTGTATGTTGCCAAGAATCAGACGGAATTGGTTGAGGCGCTCCGTACCGCCGAAAAGTACGAACTTCTGGCCATAACCGGCGTGGTCATGAACGTCTATGCCAATTATCCCTGGATTTTCGTCACCAAAATCGAAAAGGTCGAATTGGAAGGAGACAAAGTTTCGGACGTCGCTATTGAACATATGCAAAACGGCGTCGAGTCGCTCGCAGCCGGAAGCGGCGGGGTGGCGGCCCGCCATATCGAACAGGCGCTTCAAACCGGTTTGCCGCCGGAATACCGCTCTGCCGCCTACGAAAAGGCCGCCCGCGCCTACCTTATGGACGACCGTCTCGACAAGGCCCGCGACTATCTGCGCATGGCGGTGGAAAGCAAGCCGGACGATGCGGACCTGAACCTGGCTCTTGCGGACGTCACACTGAGGATGGGGGACGCCGCCGAAGCCCTGGCCCATTGCGAATTCGCTCTGGAGGGAAGCGGCCGCCATCCCCAGGTATACGGCATCATGGGCGAAGCGCGTTCACATCTCGGGGAATACGCCAAGGCTTTTGCCGATCTGAACGCCGCCGCCGGCACGCCGGGCATAACTCCTAGGGAGAGGGCGATGGTCAACGTTCGCCGGGCCCGCATCTATCTTCGATCCGGCCGTGCGCCGGATGCGGCCCGCGTCTTCGCCGCCGTCTCCCAGCCCGGAGACCCCCTGGCCGGCGAATCGTGGCTCCATACCGAAATCGGCATCTTTTATGAAAGGCTATTTCTTGAAGGCGGCCCGGGCAGTTATCTCGACAGCGCCGCCATGTCCTACGAGGAAGCGGCGCGATTGGCGCGTCTTGACCCCATGCCGCTGTACAGTTTGGCGGAGGTTGAAATCCGCGGCGTCAAGGTGACTGGATCGTCGTCGTACGACAAGGTTCGCGCCATTCTCGAAAGGATCGCCAAGATCGAACCCGATTTCGTTCCCGCGAAAATCATCGAAGGGAGAATTCTGTTCGCCGAAGGGAAGCCAAACGAGGCAGAGAGCCGGTATCAGATGGTAGCGGCGCAAATCGGCGACGACGCCGTATCCCTCATGGCTCTGGCCGAGGCGTACCTCGAACTTGGGCGCCCTGAGGACGCCGCCGGCGCCTTGCGCCGCGCCCGCCGTCTCGCGCCATGGAACGGCCGCGTGGCAAACGTGGGCCTGGCGTTGGAGAAAAGAGCCATTGCCGCCGCCGGAAACAACGGCCTGGAAAATGATCCGTCCGGACCGCAACGGCTCTATCCGGAGGGCGGCGCGGACACCCGCCGCACCTCAATTGATCGCCGCGTGCGGCAGGCCGGCAGGTTTGCCTCGACCGGAGGATACCACGGCGATTCCGGCGCTTCCTTCGCCGGCGCCATGCCGACCCAAAAACAGCAGGAAAACGAAGCGAGGCGAATCACGATCCGTCCTGGCGAGCGAGTCCGCGTCGGCCGCGACGGCGCCGTCAGGCTGGAGAAACGCGGCACGGTACGCGACGACCTCCAGGCGATTGTCCAGCCCGCTCCCCTTCCAAATCGCCCTTCCTATCCGGTGACTGGGGTAAGGCTGCCGGAAGCCATCGGCGGCAGGGAAAAACGACGCGCTCCAGAGAGCCGGGAGCCGGCTGGGGGGGATTTTGCCGCGCCCCTGGATCTCGGGTACAATCCCGGTTCCGGAAATATGCTTGAACCGGCTTGGCCCGAGGCTGAAAATGAGTGGGACGCTCCGGGGGACATTGAGGCCGAAAAAAGGCATGAAAATTGGCCCGAGGACCAGGAGGATGTCTGGGGGTTTGAAATTTTCAAGTCCGAGGAACCGGTCAGCATGGTGGGAAACAGGGGGGAGGGGGCATACGCGTCCATCCCCGCGGGGGTCGGGGGATCGGGATTCAAAATCCCTTCCGGGCATTCTGCCTTGCCCGCCTTCAGTTTCGCACCGGACGCTTCTCCAATTCTCATAGCCTGGATGCGTTCCAGCGCCGGAATGCTCGATCGCCCGCCGATACGGAACGCCAATCTTTTTCGTCCAGTGCCGGGGGGCGGGAGGCAACCTGCCGAAATCATTGAAAAGGAACCCGCCCCTTCGCCCGCCGTCCCCGATTATTCCGGCATGACGCCGCCCAACGGCCCCGCGACTCCCCGGACGGAAGTCTGCCTTCCTTCATCCAGCCTCGGGGTGGGCATGGCGAGCGACTACATTCCCTGAACCTGAATCCAGCCGGCAAGGACGGATCCCCCCATGCGGCCAATCGACGGCGTTCTCTTCGATCTCGACGGCACTCTGGTGGATTCGGAAAAATTCCATCTTGAGGCATGGAATGCGCTGGTCGTCCGGGCCGGACATGTTCCAGGCGACCACTGGAACCTTGATTGCGTCGGTCTCCCGGATACATGCACCGGGGAAAAGGCGTTGCGTCTTTTCCCCGGAATCGACAAATTTGGCGACCCGGTGGCCGAAAAACGAACTATTTTCAGGGAAATACTGTCGCGCGAGGGCAGGGGATTGATCTTTCCCGGAGTGGAGGAAAGACTGGAGCGGCTTGTCGCCGCCGGATTTCGGCTTGCGATCGGCACCAATAGTCCGAGGGGAAATACCCTCGCCACCCTGGACGCCGCAGGGCTTCGCCGCTTCTTCCCGGAAATCGTCACTCTTGATTCGGTGGCTCGCGGGAAACCCGCTCCCGACATCTATGCTTCGGCAGCCAGTCGGCTAGATTTGGACCCGGAACGCTGCGCCGTCATTGAGGATTCGCCGGCCGGCGTACTTTCGGGTCTGGCCGCCGGCTGCTTTGTTCTCGCCGTCATGACCACCTGGAGCGCCGATCGTTTACCCGGAGCGGAATCGCATTATGCAACCACCGCCGCCGCCATGGACC
>JAITKH010000168.1 GCA_031278535.1 Planctomycetota bacterium
GGAACGTATCTTCCACCGACCAGCGGTCGGAGAAGTCACCGACCGACAATGCGGGGGATGCGGCCCCATCGGTGGAGAAGAAGTAGTCATCCACCTCCTTCTCCGTCGGTGGGTATATATCTAACGCTTCATCATGTCAAGGTTTTTTTTGATTTTTTTTGCAATCTGATTTTTTACAGAGGATTGCCTGAAACCCCGGAAGGGCAATATCCTTTGAAAGCGACTCGGTTCCCCGCGGCATACCGACAAATTTGACATGGTGGGACATCGAGCGCAACTCACTCGCATTTACGGCGGACTGACATACACTGGCTATGCGACATCCCTACAACTTGTCGATTCCATCGTTCCTGAAATCCGTTCCTTACTCGTGGATACGAATGAGACTTTGTTCCCGAGCTCGTATTTCTTATGTGCCTTCCCCCTGGATATGCACTCCACCTCGGGAGCATGGATGCCGGAGAGTTTGTTCCGGTCAGTCTTCCCCCTGGTTGTACAATCGCATCGCCAAGGGCAACACCTTGCCAAAATATTCTTCCAGCGCCTTTTGTCCCGATTATCTTCCGGGAAATATCCCGGATCACCCGCCCCAGCCAGGTTTTCAGCCGGTTTATTTCCCTACGCGCCCGTTTGAATTGTCGGGCATGGAAATATCGCCCGAACATCGCCAACGCCTTCCTGGATACCCGCGCACACCTCTGTCGCAGGGGAATCCCCGTTCTCCCGGCCTTTTTCACCAACTTCCGAAGCATGGCGAAATACAGCTTGCCATTCGTGGAACAGGTTATCGCCTTTCCCCGGACCGTCGCGTCGACATTCACGTTTTCAGACTCTTCCCGCTTATGGCTTTCATTCGCAAGCCCACCGCCATCGTCTCCCCCAGCAGGCATTCCATGCCGCCATCACCTGTCAGTTGCCGCCATCTGGTCATCAATGACGGGTCGACGGGAGGCTCGCGCTTGAAATACTTCATGCCACAAAAATGCTGCCAATAGGGATTCTCCACCCATCGCTCCACCGTCTTCTCGCCCGACAGGTTGAAAAGATGTATGAGATAATGCAATCCCGTCATCAATCGGATCGGTGTGGCAGGGGCCGCCGACAACTTCCGAAAATCTGCCGCTCAACTCGTCCTCAAAATGTTTCCAGTCAATTTTCTCCGCTAGTGCTGTGTAAAGTCTAAATCCTTACAAATTCTGAAATCCGTTTGTTCCGGGATTGACCTCTGATGCCGAAGGGGAATTCACTTCCCCGTAGGCAGAAACCGGATGAACCGGGGGCGCTCCCCGTACAGTCTCAATCAAGGATTGAGACTGTACGGAACACTAGCTTGACCAAGGGATGCCGGAGGGTGATGATCCTGACCAATTCCACATGGGTTACCGAATGACCAGCGTAGACAGACTGAACCGCCCGAATGCGAACATCAAGCGTGGGATAGACAGCAACAAGAGACATCCTCGCAATTATAGACGACTGTAGTCGGCGCCCAAGTATGGTCCATACCACTCCAGAATATGGACGTCTTGCATTGGCGTTTTAACATCTGCCGCAACAGGCTTCTGGCAGAACCCAACATGATCGGAAGAGGCGTGTCCCTCGCGATCTTCGCCTCTCACGCCAGCGTTCGCGCTTTTTATGGTTCCGTCAGAACGAGGCGGGATGCTGGCACTCTCGTTTTCGAAAGGGAGTTCTCCCGATTCCAGGGACTTCCACTCCAATGAACATGTCCCGCGTCCCGCCCGGCGTACCAAAACAACGGGACGCCTGACAGGCGTCCCGCCGCGATTCGCTTCCTTCCCGTCGTTCCCGGGTCATTTTTCCGGAACGAAGGGTTGGGCCGGGCGGACGACGACATAGCCGCCGGCCGGGCCGGGAACAGACCCTTGGATCAGCAGCAGGTTCTTCTCTGGAATTACCTTCGCCAGTTTCAGGCCTTTCTGGGTCACCCAGTCGCAACCCATATGGCCGGGATTGGGATGCCCCTTGACAACGCGGGCGGGGGTGAGAGAACCGCTGGAGCCGGGAATGCGATGATGGGTCTTGACGCCGTGGGTCGCCCTAAGGCCATGAAACCCGTGGCGCTTGATTACGCCCTGAAAGCCTTTGCCCTTGCTCCGGGCACTAACCTGCACTTCCCGCACATCGGTCCAGCTTTCCACAGTCAGGACTTTTCCGGCCTCGATTCCGGCTTCCGGCCCGCGGAGGCGGATTTCGCGGATAAAGCGCTTCGCGGCGGTTCCGGCCTTGTCGGCGATGCCTTTCTGAGGCTTGGTGACGTTTTGCTCCTTGCGATCATCGAATCCGAGCTGGTAGGCGTCGTATCCGTCCGTCTCCCGGGTTTTCAATTGGAGCACCGGGCAGGGACCGGCCTGCACCACGGTAACGCCGACCCGTCTTCCGTCCTCGGTGAAGAACTGGGTCATGCCTATCTTTTTGCCGAGTATTCCGCGCCACATATTATAGTTCTCCTATGCAAGACCATTCACGCTCCGGGTTGGATCGCCAAACCGTTCCCTCCTTTCCCGCCACTTCCGGGAAAGGGACGGGCCGCCGGTTTTCCTTTCCGGCAATCCCGATCCCTCCTCCCGCCGGCGCGGGGAGGAAAGCCTCAATCGGCGAATTGCCTGACGTTGAGGTTGACGCCGCGGGGCGGCACGACCCGGCTGATGGAGTCCATGGTCGAGCGGGTCAACTCGGTTATGTAGACGACCCGCTTGTGGGTGCGGATCTCGAACTGTTCGCGGCTTTTCTTGTCCACATGGGGACTGCGGAGGACGGTGTACCGCTCGATCCGGGTCGGCAGGGGTATCGGTCCCGAGACCAGCGCCCCCGAATTCTTGGCCGCCTCGACGATCTTGAAGCTCCATTTGTCCAGCATGTCGTGATCGTAGGCTTTCATGCGGATGCGGATCTTTTCCGCCATCTTCTCTCCTTCAAAGCGTCCGGCCGGTCGCCGGACTTCGGTCATGCATCCGTCCCGCGGCCGGGTTTGTCCGGGCGGCGGGGCGCGTTTGCCGGCGAAATTACTCGACGACTTCCGTCACCACTCCAGAACCGACCGTCCGCCCGCCTTCGCGGATGGCGAAGCGCA
>JAITKH010000198.1 GCA_031278535.1 Planctomycetota bacterium
CAATCCGGATCGTTGCGTCGGCTGCGGACGCTGCCTGCCGCTCTGCCCGGCGGACGCAATCGATCCCGTTTCCAGTTCCTCCAACGCCGATCTCGACAGGAAAATGGCCGAATACGCCGCGGCCGTACTCGCCGGCAGGCCCCATTTCCACATTACCCTGGCTGTCGACATTTCCCCATTCTGCGATTGTCACGCCGAAAACGACGTCCCCATCGTTCCCGACGTCGGTATGTTCGCCTCGGCGGATCCGGTGGCCTTGGACGCCGCCACGGCCGATGCGGTCAACCGCCAACCGATCCAGGCCGGCAGTTTGCTTGACGAAAACCGAGGGAGGGACGGCGATCATTTCCGCCGGATTGGCCCTGAAACCGACTGGCGTTCCGCCCTCATGCATGCGGAAAAATTGAAAATCGGAAGCATGGACTACGAATTGGTCGCGGTCTGAGAAGGAGGCGCGCCCATGTCGTTTCTCGGTTTGGCCGGCAGGACCTTTCTCGTGGCCGGCGTCGCCAATCGGAAAAGCGTGGCCTGGCATATCGCCTCCGGACTTCTGGCCGAGGGAGCCGAGGTCGTTCTTTCGGTCAGGGATCGGGAGGCGGCGGAAGCGGCGGCCAAGTTGTTTCCCGCAGCCGCTATTTATGTTTGCGACGTGGAGCGGGAGGAGGACATCCATTCGCTTCCCGCCAGGATAGGAGAAAGGCATCCGGTCCTTGCCGGCATGGTCCATTCGCTCGCTTTCGCCAATTATTCGCGGGGACTCGCTCCGTTCCACGAGACGGATCGGCGGGACTTCCTCCAGGCGGCGAATATCGGCATGTTCAGCCTGATAGCCCTTTCGAACGCTTTAAAGAATTTATTCGCCCGGGACGCCTCGGTCGTCACCATCTCCATTTCCCACACCGCCATGGCCTCGGAAAGCTACGGGTACATGGCGCCTGTCAAGGCGGCGCTGGATTCTGCCGTGGCCTTTCTCGCCAAGAGCTTTTCGCTTTTTTCCGAGGTGCGCTTCAACGCCGTCAACGCCGGTCTCCTGAAGACCTCGTCCTCGGCCGGAATCCCCGGCTATCTCGAAAATTACCTCTTCGCAGAAAAAGCGACCCTGCGGAAACGGGCCTTGGAGACCCGCGAAGTGGCAGACCTCGCCCTCTTCCTCCTTAGCCCCCGTTCCAGCGGGATCAATGCCCAACGGCATATGATCGACGCCGGCATGAGCGTGAATTTTTTCGACCGGGACATAGTTTCCCGGGTCGTTCGACTTGATTGAACCCGGCCGGGCGGCAACTTGAACCGGAAAGGGCCGAAAGGTTCTGGTTTTTATCCGGTTGCCATGCTATACTTTTCGGTAATTGGTCCAACAGGATTGGTTGCGGGAATCAGGACATGACGAACAGATTTTTTTCGGCGTCCCTTTTCGCCGTCCTCCTGGCGATCGCCGCGCCGCCGGCATCGCCGGCCGGCGATGCTCGGGATGAAGTGATCGCCAACAATGAAATTATCGGCATGGCGCGGGCCGGTCTTGCGCCGGATTTGATTGTCGCCAAGATCCGGACCTCCAGGAATGCCTTCGACCTGTCGACCCGGGCCATGATCGCCCTGAAGGAAAACGGCGTCGCGGACAGGGTGATCGACGCCATGTTGCAGGCGGCTGAAAACCAGTCTTTCCAGCCCCGGTTGGATGCCGGCCGCCTTCGCCTCGAGCTTGCCGGCATATCGTCGGGGAATGCCGCCGCCAAGACCGCTGGAATCGCCTGGATCGCGGCAAACCGCGAACAGGCGATCCCGATGGTCCGCCAAGCCGTTTCGGATGCGGCGCCGGAAATTCGCTCTGGAGCCATCCTCGCCATCGGCCAGATCGGAGATCGGGACGGCTTGCCCGCCATTCGCGCCCGTCTTACCGACCCCGCGGCCCAAGTGCGTCGCGCCGCAGCTCAGGTGCTTTACGATCTGAAAGACGACGTGTCCATTTCCGCTGCCGAGCAGGCTGTTGCCCGACAGTTGTCGCCGCTGGACGGATACGCCAGGCTGCTTGGCCACGCCAAGCTTACCCGGGCGGCTGCCGGCCTGGGCCGGGTGCTCGAGGCAAGCGGCGAAGCGGCGGATCGCATCGCCGTCGCCTGGGCGCTTGGAGAAATAGGTCGGGCCGGCATTGCCGGCCGCCCGGCTCTTGAAAATGTCCTTGCCTCCGATCCCGATCCCCAGGTGCGACGGGAGGCGGCCGAGGCGGTGGCGAAGTTCGGGGACACCCGGAGCGCCGTCTCCTTGCAGGATTCCTGCCGGAAGGATCCGGCTATTCGCAATACGACGCTCGCCGCCCTGGCGAATTATCCTGAAGCGACGGAATTTTTGATCGGCGTAATGAATCTTGGTCCCGATCAAATTACAGCCGACGAACTGGAAACGGCCCGCGCCAGCCTGTATCGGCTCACCAGCGAGGATTTCGGATTGGATGGGAGGCGCTGGACCGACTGGTTCGTCTCCCGAAGCGGATTGCCGCGGACCGGCGTCGATTCCGGCCTGGCCCGGAACCGCGACGGCGTTTCCAGCCGGTTGAATCGGGATGTGGATATCGCGGCTTGGGGTATTGTTGCTGACTCGTCCGGCATTCCCATGGCGCCCCAGGTGGATGATCGGCCGCTCGTACCGCCGGGCGGCGTCCAGCTGCCGCTGCCTTCGGACTTCCCCGCACCTTTCATGCCGCCCCAGGTCTCGTCCGACGCCCCTCGGATTCGGTCCCCTGACGGCAGACAAGAACCGCCTTCCCCGCCGGCACTTTCCGCCATCCCCGATTCCTTTGCGAATCCAGCCACCCCGGCTGAAGACTGGGAAAATGCTTCAAACCTTCGCACTTGGTCGTCCATAGCGGATCCGGCGCCGCCGGCGCGTTCTTCGGCCGAAACCAATCCTTCCGGCGCCGGAAGCTTCGGTTTTTCGAATTCCCCGCTTGTCGCGCCTCCTTCCACGGCCGGCGCTCCGGCTGGCGATCCCGATGCCTTCGCTGTTCCCTCAGGCGCATCTTCTCTCAGGCCGCCCGCGGTTTTGGAACCGCCGCCGCCGCCCGTCGCCGGTATCGTTTCACCTTTGCCGGCAGGCCCGATTCCGGATGACGACAGCACCGATATTTTGCGCGGCCTTTCCCTGCCCATGCCGCCCATGGACACCGCCGCCGATTCCTCCTTTCAGAAGCCGCCAAGCAGTCCAGTTGCCGCTCCGATCCCGCCGGAGGATTCTCCTCCCATGTTTCCGGAATGGGACGGGGCCGAAAACGCTTTCGTGTTTCCCGACGCGACGCCGGCTGCGGCGGAACCGATTTTTCCAAATGCCAACATCCTGTCCGATCTTGCTGATCCGGAACTAACTCTAGAGATGCCTTATATTCCTCCTAGCGAGCCGGCGCCGGAACCTGCCGAACAGCAGGTTGAGACCGTATCCAGTCCCCTGCCTTCCGCGCCAACCGGGATCGTTTTGGAACAGCAACCGGATGCCTTCTCTGGAGGTGTGCAGTTTGTCGAACCGGCTCCAGGGCAACTGGTGTTGGGCGAACCTCTTGCCGGCCCAGGCGAAAGCGTCGGCGAGATCGGGACGGATTTTCCGGTGGCGTGGCCTGGGGACGATACGACATCTCCCTTCCCGAATGATCCGCCTGAACCTCCGGCCGCCGTCGGAGCAGGTCCAACTGATTCCGGTTTCGCGCCTTTTGATTCGATCCGGCCCCCGGCTGAGGCAACGCCGTCCGGAATGGCGACGATTCCGGCGCCGGAATTTCCCGAACCCGAACCCTTCGATCCTTTGAAAGGTTCCAGCCTGCCGCCCGTGTCGAGCGAAGGTCTGGTGCGGTCCGGCGGCGGCAACGCTCCTCCTCCTCTTCTTGGCGGCGATGAGTCGAGGCGGAAATAGGCGCCCGGCGCCGATCTTTCCTTTTATCCTTCCGCCGCGAACCGCGGTCGGGCCATACGCGAAAAATCCGACTATGACCCTCGTGTCCGCCAATCGGCTGGGAAAAAGCTACGGCGATAAAATTTGTTTTCAAGACGTGTCGTTCACCATTCGCGCCGGCGCCCGCATCGGCCTGATCGGACAGAACGGCTGCGGCAAGACCACCCTGTTCCGGGTCGTCTCCGGCGAGGAGGAAAGCGAAGGGGAACTCTCACGGCGGCGCGGTCTTGAAATCGCCCGGCTTGAGCAGGCACCGATTTTTCCCGGCGGCGTTACGCCGCGTGATCTCCTGGCCGAGGCAATCCGGCCCTGGCGGGAACTGGACGGGGATATCGAGGCGCTTCGGGAAGAATTGGCAACGGCGGAACCGAAAGAACAAAACGCAATCCTCCGGCGACTGGAACGGCTTGAGGCCAGGCGTGAAGCCGGAAACGGCGAGGCGGCGTCCCGTCGGGCCGAGGTCGTCCTTCATGGCGTCGGGCTGGCGGCGGAATTGCTCGAACAGGAGATCTCGACCCTCTCCGGCGGGGAACGCTGCCGGGTCGCCCTGGCCCGGCTGCTGCTCCTGGATCCCGATGTCTGGTTGCTGGACGAACCGACCAACCATCTCGACATCTCGGGGATCGAATTTCTTGAACGTTTCATTGGAGCGTCGGCGGCCGCCATCCTGACAGTTTCCCATGATCGCCGTTTCCTGGACGAAACGACGGACGAAATCTGGGAACTGGAAAGCGGCCGCCTCTATCGTTACCGCGGCAACTACAGCAAGTCGCGC
>JAITKH010000272.1 GCA_031278535.1 Planctomycetota bacterium
TCGGCAATCTTTCCGGATGGATGGAATTCATCCTGGAAGAGCGCCGCCTCGGCAACAACCTGATTCCCGATTTCGCCCGCTGCCTCAGAACTTCCTTCCTCGCCCATTGTCGCGAGCGGAAAACCGATCCCGACGAAGCGGTGGCCATGTCCATTGAACTCGCCACCGCCATCATGGATCTTGCCTGCGCCTTCCGCCGGCAACTCTCCATCGGCTCCTCGGGACTTGACGCCGCCGCCAGGGAAACTCCGAATGGGTGACCCTAAAGATTCCCGGCCGGCCGGCGGCGGCAAAGACGATTCGGAAACTGTCGAGAGGGAGACGGCGCATCTTGTCGCCTCGGGTTCCGGCGCCGGCAACCGGGCCGGGGGATTCGCATTCCTCACCGTCGTTCTGGCGATTGCGACCGGCATGCATTTCCATTTCTCGGATCAGGGCGGCAATTCCTTTTCCGCCAGGCTGGACGCCGATCTCCTGTCCCACGCCGAATTTTCGCTTGCCTCCGGCGAAAGCGAAAATCGTCTGGCCGTGGTTCCGGACTGGCCGCTCGAGTTGTATTGGAAACTCAGGCGGGATACAATCCTTTACGCCGCCCTGGCCTTTGCCGCCGCCGCCCTCTGGGGGTGGTCGGTCCGGGCGAGAGCCAGGCGCGACGCCTGGCTGGTGTACGAAAAGCTGTCCGCCGAACTGGCCGATCTTCGCCGCGCTCTGGAGAAATCCGGCGGAGACGGGAAGGAAAGGAAAGGATAACAGTGTGGGCACCTATCAACGCATTTTGCTGAAGCTCTCGGGCGAGGCCTTGGGCGGGGAGTCGGCCAATGGCTTCGACAAGGCGGCCATACAGATGGCGGCGGGAGAAATCCGCGATGTCCGCGCCGCCGGCATCGAGTTGGCGGTAGTGGTCGGCGCCGGCAACTTCGTGCGCGGGACCGAGAGTTCCAGCCTCGGCATCGAACGCGCCACCGCCGATTACATGGGCATGACCGCCACGCTCCTGAACGCACTGGCTCTCCAGTCGGCGGTCGAGGCCATCGGCTACGCCACCCGGGTGCTCACCGCCATTCAGGCCGACCAGGTAGCCGAACGCTATATCCGCCGCCGGGCCATGCGCCACATGGAGAAAGGCCGGGTGGTGATTCTCGCCGGAGGCACCGGCAACCCTTTCTGCACCACCGACACCGCCGCCGCCCTGCGGGCCGCCGAGCTGGACTGCGAAGCAATCCTCAAGGCCACAAAGGTGGACGGCGTTTATACGGCCGACCCGGTGGGGAACCCCAATGCCTTCCGGTACGACCGGATCAGTTACTCCCAAGCCATGCGGGAAAATCTCCGGGTCATGGACTCCACCGCTTTCACCATGTGTCGCGAACAGGGGATTCCCATCATTGTCTATTCGATGAAGACCCCCGGCAACACCATAAAGGCCGCGACCGGCCAAGCCATCGGCACCTTTGTCGGAGGAGAGTGATCCGGAACGGGTCGCCTCCCGCCGCGAACCATGCCGCCTTGATTTCAGAAAGGAGCGTCCATGCCGGCAGACAGTGTGATTACAGTCATCAGGGACAACCTGGAAAAGGCAATCGCCCATCTCCAGAAGGAATTCCGCCAAACCCGTACGGGGCGGCCGACGCCGGCCCTGCTGGACGGCGTGAAAGTCAACGCTTACGGCTCGGAAATACCTGTCAAGCAATGCGCCAACATCTCGGTTCCCGAGGCGCGGCAACTGATGCTGAAACCGTTTGATCTCGGCCTGCTGAAGGAAATAGAGAAGGCAATCCTCGCTTCCGATCTTGGAGTTACGCCTCAAAACGACGGGAAACTCATCCGCCTGATCGTCCCGCCTCTCACCGAGGATCGCCGGAAGAAACTGGTTCAGGAGGTGAAATCCGGGGGCGAGGACGCCAAGGTGACGGCCAGGAACGCCCGCCGCGACGGCATCAAGGAACTCGAGGATATCCAGAAGCGGAAGGAAATCTCGGAGGACGAATTGAAGCGCCTCAGGGACAAGGTCCAGGAACTCCTCAAGGAATACGAGAAAAAGATCGACCAGGAGGTGGACAAAAAAGCCAAAGAAATCATGGAAATTTGAGCGCTTACATGGAATTCCTCGGCAGCGGCACCTCGACCGGCGTTCCGGTTCCGGGCTGCCGCTGCCGGGTGTGCCGCTCGTCCGATCCCCGTGACCGGCGTCTGCGCGCCAGCATTCTCGTGGCCAGGGGACGGCGGCGCCTCGTGGTGGATACCGGCCCGGAATTTCGCATCCAATGCCTCCGGGCCGAGGTGGAACGCCTGGACGCCGTCCTGATAACCCATGTCCACGCGGATCACCTGAATGGCCTTGACGATATCCGTTCCTATTCCTGGTTCAAAAACCGCGTGGTCCCGGTATGGGGCCAAAAGACGGTCATTGCGGCCGTCCGGAAACGCTTCGCATACATTTGGAAGCCGGGGCAGGTTGGCGGAGGCTTACCGGATATCGATCTCAGGATCGTCTCCGGGCCTTTCCGGTGCTTGGGAATGGACGTAATTCCCATTCCCCTGAAACACGGGACGATGGATATTCTCGGCTATCGCCTCGGCGATCTGGCCTACATGACGGACGTGTCCGCCGTGCCGGAATTCTCGTTCCGTTTTCTGGAAAACCTGGAAACCATGGTGGTAAGCGGCGTCCGTTGCCGTTCCCATCCAACCCATTTCAGTTTGGCGGGAGTGAAGCGCCTGCACAGCCGGCTTCGCCCCGTCCGCACCTTTCTCACCCACATCGGCCACCAGTTCTCCCACCGGGAGTTGCTGCTGGAGCTTCCCCGCTTGGACATTTTCCCGGCCTACGACGGCCTGCGGATTGCAATAGGCGGATTGTAATCCACGGACTTGAAAAGTCCGCGATCCGCCAAACGGCGGAAGTGCCCTTGCCAAACAGAGTTGGGGCACCGTATGCTTGCGGCGAGAAACCGGACCCGTGCGGGATTCGGGCGTTTCTGACCGGGACGGACAGAAAAGGGAAGGAGAACCCCATGCATTTTCCCATTCGCGTCGGCATCGCCGGATTCGGCTACGTGGCGGGCGTCTTCCATGTTCCGCTGCTCCTGGCCAATCCCGACTACCGGATTGTCAAAGTATTCGAGCGAACGGCGGAACGCTCCCGGAAACTTTGCCCGGAAGCGGAAATAGTCCGCAGCCTGGACGGCCTCATCGGCCCCGATGTGGACTTGGCCATCATCCTTACCCCGAACGCCGAGCATTACGGCATGGCGAAATCCGCCCTTGGGGCCGGACGGCATGTGATAGTGGACAAGCCGATTACCATCCTTCCCTCCGAGACGGAAGAACTCGCGGACATCGCCCGGAAACAGGGCGTACTGCTGAGCGTTTTCCAGAACCGCCGCTGGGATGCCGGACATCTCACAGCCAAGCGGATAATCGCCTCCGGCCTCCTGGGCGCGACGGCAAATTACGAGGCACATTTCGATCGTTACGCCCCCCAGCCCAACCGGCGGCTCTGGAAAGAAGGGGAGGATATCGGGGTCAGCATCCTCTATGATTTGGGAACGCACCTGGCGGATCAGGCCGTGGACATGTTTGGATTGCCGGAGGGGGTCTATGCCGACCTGTGCGCCCAGCGATCCGGCATGAAACGGGTTGACTACTGTCAAATCATCCTGTATTATCCCGGTTTGAAGGTTGTCCTTTCCATGGGCCAGCTTGTCCGCGAGCCGGGACCGCAGTTGAGCATCCACGGGCAGCTTGGTTCTTACGTCAAGCACGGATTGGATCGCCAGGAAGCTCTCCTGGCCGCTGGCGTTGTTCCGGTCGGCGCCTGGAGCGCCGAACCGGAATCGGCCTGGGGCATCCTGAACGCGGAGGCGGGCAGCGTACATTTCCGCGGGCCGGTCGAATCGATTCCCGGCGATTATCCCGCCTATTACCGGAATATTCGGGACGCCCTGGCCGGCAAAGCGGAACTGCTGGTTACACCCGACCAATGCCTCGATGTCCTCCGCCTGCTGGCGGCGGCCCGCGAAAGCGCCGCTTCCGGACAACGGATTGCGTTTCGATAGCGGCATGCCCGGCGCCTGGAGTTTTCCGCAGGAGCGGGTTGCCTGTATCGTTGCGGAAAATCTGACGCGGGGCTAGGGGAAAGTTTCATGCGCAGACGTTGGATACCATGCCCCGCCTCTGGAAATGCGCTGCCTGCGACATGAATGCGTGATTTCGCTCCGGGGGAATCGTTTTCACAATTGCAATCCGCGATGAGCATAATTTGCTTGAAAAGGCATGGTTTTCCTTTATCATATATCCATTGCGCGGTACTGGGAC
>JAITKH010000310.1 GCA_031278535.1 Planctomycetota bacterium
GCCCTCGCCACTTCCCAGCCGACAGTCTCCGAGTCCCAGGTGCCGTTTTCCGTCCCGATGAAACGTCTCCGCGCCGGTCCAACGATGGCGATACGCCCCCGCAACGCGTCTCGCTTCCCGATTCAACTGGTTGGTGATGATGATGTTGGACTCGATGACTTCATAGTGGCTCTTCCACAGGATGACTACCTTGACCTTGTGGTCCAGCCGGGGGATGTGGATGCTTCGTGAGAAATAGCATTGCTTCTTACCGTCCGTCTCCACCGGCTTGCGGTCCTCGAAGGGAATGGATGCCGCCATCTCGTCTGAGGCAGGACTGGTCGGTAGTGTCGACAAATTCGGCGTTTATTCCGTTGACGGTTTTACGCTGGGCAATGTAGAGTCCGGTGAGGTATTCGCCAAGGCGCTGCCTCTGCCGCCGATTTTGAAAGAGAGGACCGAAAACGACAAGCGATTGCTCGACCACTTCCGGAAAAACGAACTATGGCTGGCATGGGCTTCCTCCTGACAACTTTTTCCGGATCACACGCCTCTGTCATCGCTTTTCACCCTTCGTGGATCAAGCCCATTCCTCAATTTGCAAAACTTCAGTTACACGTTCACCCCATGGCGTCCGAATTCAAAAAAACGTCTAAAAAACTTCCCGGCGAGATTTTACTGTATTTATAGGTAAGCTTATGGATCGGCGTCACCTGCTTCAACGCCCCGAACCATTTGCCGTCGAACGGCTCAGCCAGTCTTTGCCATACCGCCAACGGCGGCGCATTGCTTTCCTGCGAACAGGTGGTCCAAATCCTGGTAAGCGCGGGATGGAAGTTCACCATGCCGTAAAACATGTGATGAAATACAAAGTAACCCAAGGATTGTTCCTCGGCCAGCCAATATTTGAGCAACGCCTCTTTCAGGCTCTTGATCAGGATATGTCGGGGTTTGACGCTTATGAACCAATTGGAGATGAACGTGTGCGCCGAATATATATTGTCCGTCGCGGCCCGAAAGGCGAAAAAATGATCTTCGAGAATCCTTTCCGGCAAAGCGTCGGTCAGGAAAACGGTTGCGTCAATCCAGGTTCCGCCATATTGTTCCAATAGGCACAACCGGACCAGATCGGAAAAATGGGCCGGACAAATTATTCCCTTGGCATATTTATCATAAATAAAACCCGGCAATTCCACGGTATCATTGACATCCTGCATATTCATAATTGCCCGGGGACGATTGGCGGCGTATTTGAGTACGCTGTTTAGGCATTTCCGCACCAGGGGAGGGACTTTTTCATTTCCCTGGAGCCACATCTGCCAAATCGGCAGGGTCTTTACGTCCGCCTCGGCAAAGGGCGGACCCTCGATATGAATGTCACGATAATATCTGCCCAAGTATTGGATATAATTCTTTAAGCCGGCTTCTTCCGGAGTCATATTTTTCCCGAAACAGGTTCAGCCACGCACGAAGCCCCAATTTTAGAAATCCCATATGCATCCCAAAACCAGAGTGGCTGCCGGTGAATCCGGGGTAAATGTTGACGGTAAGCCTCTCCAACTTGAAGGTTTCACCGAAAACCACTTCGGTATGGGTATATATCCAGTTTTTCCGGTTGCCGTCAACCATTTTCTCATGGATAACGTCCGGAATTTTGCGCACAATGTGAAGAGGCGGTCCTCGAGTTGGGGGAAGGGAATTCCCCTCCGGCATCGGAGGCCAATCCCGGAACAAACGGACTTCAGAATCTGGAAAGATTGAGATTGTACAGACCACCAGGGAAAGCCACGACCAGTCGGTGCCAATGGCATCGTCGTCTTCCTCAAGGAGCATTTTCCACAACGCATGAAATACCCCGCTTGAAGCCAATATTGGAACCGCCGGTACGCGGTGCTGCCAGAGATAAAGCCGCAGGCCGATAAAGATTTCAACTTAACAAGCTGTCATTATTCTAGTTGTTATTGGAGAGCGGTGCGTTCATCCTTGTGCAAAATGCAATCGCGACCGTTCCCCTCAGCAAATTCGCAGCACTGCCTTGACGATGCCGGCCCGGTCGCGCAACCCTTCCTCCATGGCGCGGGGAGCTTCGGAAAGAGGATAGGCATTGGTGACGATGCGCCGCAAGTCCACCAGTCCGGCGGCGACGGATTCAATCGCCGTCGGATAGATGTTCCGGTATCGGAAAACGCTCTTCAGCGTTATTTCCTTGTTGATGACGTCCCGGAGCGGTATGGTCAGCGAGCCGTCGGGGCTGTAGCCTACCAGAACCAGACTTCCCCCTTTTTTCAAGGCGCGGATCGTCGCGCCCGCCACAGCAGAAATGCCTGCGGTGTCGATGGCGAGATCGCAGCCGCAGCCGCCGGTGAGCTCGAGCAGTTGTCCGGCCGCTACCGCCGGATCGCGGGAGTTGACGACGGCGTCGGCCCCGAGTTCGGCGGCCTTGGCCAGGCGGTTTTCCATGATGTCGAGGACAAAGACCTTCGGCACCCCGCAAATTCGGAGCGCCATCATGGATAGGAGGCCGATGCAGCCGGCTCCGACCACGATTGCCGCCTGCCCTGGACGGGCGCCGCCCTGGCTGGCGGCGTGGAAGCCGACGGCCAGGGGTTCGATCAGCGCCCCCTCAAGGGTGGAAACCTTGTCCGGCAGTTTGAAGCAGAGATTGGCGTCGTGGGCCAGGTATTCGCAAAAAGCGCCGTCCACTTGAGGCGAGGCGGGAGTGTTCGGGGCCGCGAGGAATCGGACCGAATTGCAAAGATTATATCGGCCGGTCTTACAGAATTCGCAGGCGCCGCAACTGCGGCCGGGTTCAATGGCGACTCGATCGCCCGGGGCCGGATGCCGTACGCCCTCGCCCAACGCCGCCACCGTGCCGGCGCATTCATGGCCGAGGATATGCGGCCCGGTGACGCGATTCCCCCAATCCTTTTCGTAGGTATGGAGATCCGATCCGCAGATGCCGACATATTCAAGCCGGATCAAAACCTGTCCCGGTCCCGGGACGGGGACAGTCCGCTCCTGCATCCGGATTTCGGCCGGTCCCGTCATCACTGCCGCGAGCATGGTCGTTTTCATTACAATTGCCTTTCGCGCCGAAAGAAAGGGCCTGTCACGGAACCATGAACGTTATCCCGAGAAATGGCCGCGTACAGCGAGTCCACTACAATACCCGTTCCATTTCGCGAAGGGAATCGCGATCCAGATCCGACTCCGGACGTAACTCGTAACAATTGTCGAAGACGTCCTTCAGCATCACCACCCCGGGGGCGGGGGTGATGCTGTTCGTCTCGGGCGAGGAAAGGAGGAAACGGCGGGGGCCGAGATCCGTCTCCACATCCCAGTAATAATTCCCGAACCGGGAATGGACCCGACGGATGCGGAGAATGCGGGGGATCACCGTACCGTGGCGCAATTCCTCGAACAGCAGGCGGCGTTCCCCGTCGGGAAGGGCCGAAGGGTCGGGAATCCAGGCGGCCTCGATCTTCCGCCCGGCCAGCATCAGGGACACCGGTCCTCCGACATCCGGGGCGCGATCCGAGAGCGGCCGCGCCCAGCGGGCCTTGACCGCGACCGGATCGCCGTCCTTTCCGTACCGGAACATGAGTCTGCCCCCTTCGCGCCACAGGCGCCCGTCCCACCCGGTCCCGGTCGCCATGTCAGTCGTCTCCGTAGCGGGGCGCGTAATCGACGACGTGATAATTCCGCAGCCCCCCCCGGAGGACGGTTATGACCGCTTTTTTCTCGCGGGCGGCGTCCGCTTCGATCTCCAGGTAGATCCGGCGGCAGGCTTCGAGATCCTCCACCGGCCGGCCGTCGATCTCGACAAGAATGTCCCCGCTTCTGAGGCCGGCCGCGGCGGCATTGCCGGGAATTTTCATGCCTTGTATAAACACCCCCGCCGGCCGGAAGAAATGGAGAAGCGGATTCGCGAATTTGTTGATGGCCTTGACCGTCATGTTCCAGCGCCGGCAGTCGAAGTCGCCGCCTTCGGCATCGCCCTTTTCCCGGGGCGTCAGTTCGACGGCGAAGAAGCTCTCCTGGTTTTCTCCCCTGGCGTCTGGTGCAAGAGTCACTGCGGTCGGCTTCCCGATCGGCAGTTCCGAAAGCAGCTGATTGAGGGCGGGAATGTCCTCGTGGTTCAGCCCGTTCGTCTCCCGGCCATTGACGGAGAGGATGAGCTGCCCCGCCCCGATCCCGGCCAGGTCGGCCGGCGATCCGGGATCGACCCCGGCTACCAGGACGCCCAGGTCGCCTTCGTAAAAAATGTTTTTTTCGAAATCCCGGAGCGGCTGGAGGCGGATGCCTGTCCAGGCGCGTATTACCCGGCCATCCCGGCGCAGCCGGTCGACGATGAAACGCACCGTATCGGCCGGGATGGCAAAGGCGAGGTTGCCGCCGAGGAGCGAAGCGAGGGAATTGATGCCGATCACCCGGCCGGCGGCATCCACCAGCGGCCCGCCGGAATTGCCGGGATTTATCGACGCGTCCGTCTGGAACCACAGGTTGTATCCGCCACGCCCCGGGAGAAACCGGTCGACGCAGGAGACGATGCCCATCGACACGGATCGGGACAGCCCCCAGGGGGCGCCCATGGCCATAACGAATTGTCCCGCCTCGACGTCCCGGCTCTGGCCGAGCCTGGCGAAGGGAAAGGTTTCGCCGGCCCGCCTCTCCAGGCGGATGAGGGCGAGATCGGTGTCCTTGTCGGCGCCGACGAGAGTGGCGCGTCGGGCGCGGCCGTCCGAAGTGAGGCAGCGAATCTCCACCGCCCGGTCGATCACATGCTGGTTGGTCACCGCCTCCCCGTCCGGCGAAATAATCACTCCGGAGCCGGCGGCCTGGGTTTTTTCCGTCTTGCCGCCGTCGAAGCGCTCGGCTACCGGCATAAGGAAGATCACGGCAGGGAACACGTCGCGCCTGGCCGCGGCCATTATCGCCCGGGCGTCGCCGCCGGACTCCGGCGGGAACGGTTCGGCGCCGGACAGGCGGGAACCGGCGAGCAAGAGGGCGGCGAAGAGAACGGCCATCGGCGTCATGGGCGCTCCGGCAATCAATTGACCGGACAACGGGGCGGCTGGCCGGAAATGAGCCGCACCGCCTCCTGGGCGAGTTTGGCCGCCAGATCGTCCACCGAAGCGCACGAATAATAGGCCATGTGCGGCGTACAGATGAAATTATCCAGCCGGAGCAGGGGAGATTCCGGCGATATCGGCTCCCGCGTGACCACGTCCACGGCGGCGCCGGCGATGACGCCATCAGCGAGCGCTCCGGCCAGCGCCTCCTCGTTGACGATGCCGCCCCGGGAAACGTTGACGAGAAACGCCGTCCGCTTCATTTTGGCCAGTTCCGCGGCCCCAATCAGATCGATGTTGCCGTCCTGGGGGCAGTGAATGGAGAGGAAATCGGATTCCCGGAGGAGGGTATCCAAATCGGTCATGGCCATCCAGTCGGGAAGGCCGCCCTTGGCGCGGGCAAGTTCGTCGAAGGCCAGGACGCGCATGCCGAAGGCGCGGGCGCGCCCGGCGAAAGCGCGGCCGATGCGGCCGGCGCCAATCACCCCGACGGTGCAGGAAGCGAGGCGGAAAAGAGGGACGGCGTCCTCGTACGTCCAGCTTCCCTCGCGTACCCTGCGGTTCAGGAGGACGATTTTCCGCCCCAGGGCGAGGAGCAGGGCCATGGCGTGATCCGCCACCTCGTTCGTGCTGCCGTCGGGGACATTGCACACCGTCACGCCGTGCCTGGAAGCGGCGGCGAGATCGATATGGTTGACGCCCACGCCATGGCGCACCACCGCCTTCAATTCGGGCAGACCGGCGAAGGCCTCCTCCCCCAGCGGCACATATTGGTTCAGCAGCACTTCCACCCCTTGGCATTCCCGGACGACGTCGGCCTGCGTCCGGCAGTGAAGCAGCCTCCATTCAATCCCGTTTTCCCGGAAAATCCGGTCCAGGGCGGAAAGATCCTGATCGCAGTCGGTGAACAGCGCGCGGCGGACAGCCATGTTTTCCCCCTTTTCTTCTTCCTCCGGCAACTCGGGAGCGGACTGGTGGAATCCGGACAGGCGGTGCACATGCCCCCGCCCCTCCCTGCGCCGTTTGCGCACGGAATCATTACCCGGGCGGCAAGGGTTATGCGGATCGCCTCATTGCGGGCGCATCCCTTTTTCCCGATCCGGGCATTGTATCGCGCTTCACAAGACGGGACAACCACTATTTTCCCGACCGCGCCGATTCTCCGGGACCCTGCGCTCCGCAAAATTCGCATCCCTGACGGAGATTCTGTGGAACGCTAGTGGTCTGTACAGTCTCAATCCTTACAAATCCTGAAGTCCGTTTGTTCCGGGATTGACCTCCGATGCCGAAGGGGAATTCACTTCCCCGTAGGCAGAAACCGGATGAACCGGGGGCGCTCCCCGTAACGTCTCAATCAAGGATTGAGACGTTACGGAACACTAGGCCGGGACGCTCGTCGAACGGGTCGAAGACGAAACTTCCCGGGCGCTTGGGATTGTGAAGCGAAACGGTCTTCACGCCTTCAAGGCATTGTCCAGACACTGGATTGTCGGGCGCGCTTTTGGCTGTCCGATGTTCTGGCGCGGCATGAACTGCCGCGAATTTTGTTGCGAAAATTATGGAAAAACAGTATAAGCATACGTTCCGGCAACGGTGAAGATACTGTCCGCGCGTACACTTTTTCGGCAACAGGGCTATTGATATTATGGATGGCGGAGAACGGATCCATATGCAATCGACGGCATGTTTGCCGTCTCGCCGGTATCATGGTCAAGTGATCGGATTGTCTATTTCTGTTTGAAAGGGGACGTCATGAAGAAGGTCGTCGTGTTTCTGGCCGCGGTTTTGCTTGCGGCGATTGTCGTTCAATCCGCACCGGCCGCGTCTGTCACCCTGATAGCGGCCCACAACCAGACCTCGCGCGAGAATCCCTACCAGTACGGCATGCTCAAGTTCAAGGAGATACTTGAGAAAATTTCCGGCGGTGACATCGCGGTGGACGTCCATGCCGGCACCATAGGCACCAATGAGGACGAGCTGGTCGAAAAAGTCCAATTGGGGGCGGCCGATCTGGTAGTTGCTTCGCCCGGTTTCATGACCAAGGCCGGCATCCCGGAAGTGGACATGTTCTCGCTTCTTTATCTCTTCAACAATTTCCGGCACTGGGAAAAAGCGGTGGATGGCGAGGCGGGGCAGAATTTGGTCAAGATCATCGCCCAGAAATCCGGAAACGCCTTTCGTATCGCCGCCTATTGGTCGGCCGGCGTCCGCAATTATTACGGCAAGAAGCCGATCAACAAAATCGAGGACTTGAAAGGCATGAAAATCCGCACCCAGATGTCGGGCGTCGTCGCCGATTTCTGGAAAAAAACCGGCGCCATTCCCACCCAGGTGGCCTGGGGCGAGTTGTACCAGGCTTTGCAGCAGGGAATCGTTGACGCCGCCGAGAACGACTACACCAACTTCAGCCTTCTCGATCACCACAAGACGGCCAACGGCAAATTCGTTACCGAGACCGAGCATGATTACACCACCCGCATCGTCCTCATGAACGGCAATCGCTGGGACGCCTATAGCGATCGGTACAAGGCCTGGATAACCCAGGCTCTCACGGAAGCCACGGCCGAGGAACGCCGGGTCACCTATGCCGATCTCGCCAAGTCCAAGGCGCGGGTCATTGCCGACGGCGGGGTGGTGAATACCGTCGACAAGGCTCCTTTCCTCGCCATCGCCATTCCCATCCAGGATGAGCTGGCGGCGCGATTGGGTACCCAGGCGATGCTGAAAACCATAAGGGACGCCGGCAAATAGCCATCTTGCGGGCTCATCCGGATTTCCCGAACGAAGAATGATGTTCCCTCCTCGTCCCGGCCGATCGACATGCTCCGGATCCGGAACGGGGTGTGTATTTCGCATGGAGGGGCGACGTGAAAAGGATTGTCGACGGATTGGTCTGGATCCAGGAGATTGTAGGCACCATTCTGCTGGCGATCTTCTTCATTGCCATCGTCATGCAGATTGCCGCCCGCTATCTTGGGATCCCATTGCTCTGGACGGAGGAAGTGGCGAATTATTCCTTCATCTGGGCGGTGTTCATGGGCGCGTCCGCCATGGTTTATCATCGGGCGCATTTCAGTTTCACCTTTTTCAAGGACGGGTTTACGGGGCGAAGCGGAGCGTTCTACAGCGTCCTGGTGTCGGCGATCCTGCTTTTTTTCACCGTCGCCATGGCTTGGTATGGGGTCGGGGTGGCCCGTACCTTTTGGAATTATAACTGGATTACCCTGCCGTGGATGAAAATGGGATACACGTGGCTTTGCCTGCCGATAGCGGGAATCACCATGTCGATTTACAACATATTTTACATCCTGGCCGACACCAGGGCCGCATTGTGGGGGGAGGCTGAAAAATGACCGCCACGCTGGTTATCGGGCTGTTCGTCCTCCTCATTTTCTTCGGCGTTCCCATTGCCTTCGTCATCGGCATCATCTCCCTGCTTGGCATCAGCCTCATTCCCACCACACCGAACATGACGGTTTTCATGAAGATGTTCAACGGGCTGAATTCCTTCGTCCTCCTGGCCATTCCGCTCTTTATCCTGGCCGCCAACCTGATGAATTCCGGCATGATAACCAAGATGCTGGTCGAGTTCTGCATCGCCCTGGTCGGGAACATCCGCGGCGGCCTCGCTCACGCCAACATCCTGGTGTCGATGATTTTCGCCGGCGTCTCGGGTGCGGCCCAGGCCGATACCGCCGGGGTGGGCAAAATGCTGATTCCGGCCATGATCGACACCGGCTACGACAAGGAGACGGCGGTCGGGGTGACGGCGGCCTCGTCCACCATCGGGGTCATCATACCGCCAAGCATCCCGATGGTCGTGTATGCCGGCCTTACCAGCGCCTCGGTGGCCGCCCTGTTCATAAGCGGCATGGTTCCGGGCATCCTGATCGGCCTCCTTATGATGGGAATCGTGGCGGTCAAGGGCCGCCGGCTCAATTTCCCGGTTTATGAACGGGCCAGCCGGAGCGAATTATGGGCGCGTTTCAAAAAATCCTTTCCCGCCCTGCTCGCGCCGGTGATTATCGTCGGCGGCATCAGCACCGGCTGGTACACCCCTACCGAAGCGGCCGCCTTCGCCTCGCTCTATTCCATGGCGATATGCGCCTTCGTCTATAGGACGCTTCAGGTGCGGGACATGCCGGGGATTTTCCGCGAGACCCTGAAGCTTTCTTCGCTTTCGCTGTTCGCCTTGGCCACTGCCAGTGCCCTGGGGGAGCTTTTAGGGTATTACAAGGTATCCGATTACATAATGGTTTTTTTCACCGACTATGTCAGCAACAAGTATGTCTTTCTTCTTATGATCATTGCCTTCTTCCTGTTCATCGGCACCTTTATGGATTCGATCCCGGCCATGATCCTGTTTACGCCGGTATTGTTGCCGCCCGCCATTAATTTGGGAGTAAGTTCCATCCATCTTGGGCTGATAACGGTCATCACCCTGGCCATAGGCCTGGTGACGCCTCCGTATGGCCTTTGCCTCCTCATTGCCAGTTCAATAGCCAATCTCTCGATTGAGCGATCTCTTATGGGGGTGTTGCCCTACATCGTCTCTCTCCTGGCGATCCTGCTTTTGATCGCCATGATTCCGCAAATCGCGTTTTTTGTGCCGGAAATCCTTAATTTGATGTAAAAAAAGCAGTTGCGCAGCGCCCGCAATTCATGAAGGCATTGTCCAGCATTCCGCAACGTCCCAATCTTTGATAGAGACGTTGCGGGAATGGTTTCCCGGTTTACCCAATTTTCGCTTCCGGGGATTTCCCGGTACATCCCCCTTCGTCATCGGAGATCGGTTTCAAGGCAAACGGACTCCGGCATCCACAGGTGTAGCCCAAGTTCCCCAACAACAACTATAACCCTTTGATAAATTTCGGAGGTCATGTCAATTGGATCGGATTGTTTCCCGGCTTCAATTTGCAAGCTTTCCTGGACAGGAATCCAAAATCCTGCAAAATGGTATAGCCATTTTTACCGAAGTTTTGCCGATTTTCCCCCCCCAATTTTCCAGTGATTTCGCCGGCTGGCAGCCCTTTTTCAGGGACGACTACTATAAATAGATAACTTGATATTTCATCAGAATTAGATGGATTCTTTATGTTCCCTTTTTATTGGCTACGTCAAAAATGCTTGTAAAACTCCCATTTTTGAAAAGGATTTTCTGTTCGATAAAGCGAAAATCCAAGCGATACGTCGGAAATCTATGAATCTATCTCTTTTAATATCAATATGAAATAGAAATGTGCAAAACTCCAGGTGGAAACTTTGAGGAAAAAATAAAGGACTTGTGAAAACTCGCAAAGCGGAAAAAACATAGCACAATCCGGTACATTGGCAATAAATAAATAAACCCCTTGAAATCCAAGGGGTTGAAGATGGTGGTCGCTACTGGACTCGAACCAGTGACCCCTACAATGTGAGTGTAGTGCGCTACCAACTGCGCCAAGCGACCCGAAATTTATGGCTTAGACTCCCCCTCCCCCCCTCCCCGCCATGCGGCACGGACTGGGCGGGAACGACAGGGAAAATGGGGAAATTCAGGCCGGGGAGATGGCTCCGGCCGGACATTCGCCGGCACAGGCGCCGCAATCAATACAGGCGCCCGCGTCAATCGTATAGGGAGATCCCTCCTTGATGGCGCCAACCGGGCAGGCGTCCTTGCAGGTGCCGCAGGCAACACAATCCTTTGAAATAACATGAGCCATGGATGTCTCCTTTTCTTAGAATGCCATCGGACCGTTCCGCCGGCGCCAACGACATGATATGCAAAATTTCTTCGTTGTCAATCCCTTCCCTAGGACGCCAGCCCGCTTTTCCGGCGCGGCGGTCTATTCCACGCCTTCGCCCCGGAGCCCGGAACCGTGCCGGCCGATATCCGGCGTTTCTTCGCCGTTGAGGCCGACGAATCCCCTGGCGGAAATCCGCGCCTGTCCCGAAAAGCGGCGCTTGAGCGCTTCCGCCACCGGCGGGGGAACGAATTGCGATACGTCGCCTCCCAGGGCGGCCGCCTCCTTGATGAGGGTGGAGCGGATGAAGGAGCGTTCGGCGGTGGACATGATGAAGACGGTCTCGATTCCGCCAATCCGCTTGTTGGCAAGAGCGAGCTGGAATTCGTATTCGAAATCGGCGAAGGTGCGGATGCCCCGGAGAATCACTTCGGCCCCGATGCGCCTGGCGAAATCCACGGTCATGCCCGTGAAAATCTCGGCCCGGATGTGCGGCCGTCCGCTGGTCAACGTCCGGATCAGCTCCAGCCGCTCCTCCAGCGGCATGAGCGGCTTTTTGGCCGGGTTTTCCGACACCCCCACCACCAGCTCGTCATAGAGTTCCGCGCCGCGTTCAATGATGTCCATATGTCCCATGGTGATAGGATCGTAGGTGCCGGGAAGCACCGCCACGTGTCGTTTGCCCATCCTTTTCCTTTCCCGCTCCGCTTTTCAGGCCCGTGGATGGAAGTTTGTGAAGGCTTCCGTCAGGTGCGGACGGTGTACATGCGTGTAAATTTCCGTGGTGTCGAGATAAACATGGCCGAGCAGCGTTTGAACCGCCCGCAGGTTCGCGCCGCCTTCCAGCATATGGGTGGCGAAGGAATGCCTGAGCCGGTGGGGATAGACGTTGCGGGAAATGCCGGCTTTCAAAGCCGCCGCCTTCACCACCCGGAACACGCTTTCCCGCACCAGGCCCCGCCCGGTCCGGGAAAGGAAAAGCCGCCCGCCCGAAAGGCCAGCCAGCCCCTCCAATTCACGCCGGCGCAGAAGATAGTTTTCCAGCGCCTCGATCGATGACAGGCCGAGCGGGGTCATGCGCTGCCGGTTGCCCTTGCCGAAAAGGCGGACGGTACGCTCAGCCAGATCCACATCCTCGTCCTCCAGCCGGCAGACCTCGCTTACCCTGGCTCCGGTGGCGTAAAACATTTCGAGAATGGCCCGGTTGCGCACATCCATGGCGTCGGTTCCATTCTCGGCCTGCAGGAGGAGATCGACGTCGTCGGGCGGAAGATCAAACGGGAGGTGGCGCCAGACCCTGGGACAATCGGCGTACTGGGTCGGGTCGGAATTGATGATCTTTTCCACATGGCAGAAACGGAAGAAACAGCGAAGGCTGACAAACATCCTGGCCCGTGATTTCGGCTCCAGGCCCCTGTCCGCCAACCAGCCGATATAGCCGACGATGTCGTTTCCGGTCACGGAGGCGGCGGGACGTCCGGAACCGAGAAACTGGACAAAGGAACGCAAATCCCGCTCGTAGGATTCGATGGAATTTTCGGCCAGGCCGCATTCCACCCGGGCAAAATCGAAATAGCGATCAGCCGGTTCCGCAAACTCGGACATGGCGAGCTCCATGTATAGTTTGGTCATGCGGCCCGATTGTCCTCCAGCCCGATACAGTTGCCCTCAAAGATACTTTCCCCCCTATCCGGCCGTCTTTTGACGAAAGCCCGAAAGGCGGAAAATCCGCATATCTTGGGGAAAGCCCCGCCAGGCATCGCAATTGGGAAGGGAACCATCCCGAATGCCGCAACGGCAATCGGCCATTTTCCCGCAACCGGGGAAGGAGCGGTTTTTTCGGTTGACGAATTCGAAAAGGCCTTCGCGCCAGGGAAAGGGCGCCCGGGGCGCGGAAAACTATTCGGCGGCCGCCAATTCGACAATGTCCAGCAATTCTTCGTATTGCGCCCGGGTCAGGCTGCCCAGACTGAATCCCCGGCGCCTGATTTCCCCCAGGATCCACTCGGCCCGGTTCTGCATCTCCAGGTGGGAATCGGCGGAACCGCCAATCAGGGTAAAACCGTCGCCGACGGTGAAGCGCACATGACCACCCGAATCGTCCAGGCCAAACCCCACCAACCGGGCTTGGCCGCGCCTGGCGGTCTCGGGAACCGGTTCAACGCTGTTTCCGTATTCGCGCATCGGATAGATTCTCCACGGGCGGATGAAGACGAGTCCCGCCTACCGGGCGATTGCCGAATCCCTTCTTTTCGCAGCAGCGGACAGTATACCGAATTGGCATCCCGAAATCAATATTTCGCCCGATAAAAACGCCTTTTTTTTGGCATTTCCGGGCCGGGTGGAATGCCTCCACGCAAATCGATTGACTATTCCCGGAAGCATCAATAAGATAGACGGACGGTGTGGTCCGGGAAAGGTCACGTTCATGGCGGGGAAAAAAGACGGTGAAGGCAAGAATCCGGCTTTCGGCTCCATAGCCAAAAACAGGCAGGCATTCCACCGGTACGAGGTGCTGTCGAAACTCGAATGCGGACTGGCTCTCACCGGCACCGAAGTCAAGAGCCTGCGGGAGGGCCATGTGGCGTTCGCCGACTGTTTCGCAGCCGTCCAGAACGGCGAATTGTTTCTCTTCAACCTCAATATTTCCGAATACCGGATGGGCAACCGCTTCAATCATCCCGCCACCCGCAAGCGCAAGCTTCTCGCCCACAAGCGGGAAATCCGGAAACTCCGCGCCGCGACGGAGCAGCGCGGCCTTACCCTGGTGCCGCTCGGCCTGCATTGGAGCCGGGGCCTTGCCAAGGTGGAACTGGGCCTGGTCCGCGGAAAACAATTGCACGACAAGCGCGACGCCTTGCGGCGAAAGGATCAACGCCGCGACGCCGAGCGCTCATTGCGGGGACTGTCGAAACAATGAAAGGATGACAACATGGGAAAATCCGCGCGCCTGACGCTTCTCGCCCTCGCGGCTCTCGCCTTGGCCGGCGTGGCCGGCGTGGCCGGCGCCGGCGAAGAGGGCAACTGGGAAAAGTTCAAGGAAGGCATGAAAAAAGCCGGAGAGGCTGTCGCCGGCGGGACGAAAAATGCGGCCCAGGCGGTGGCGTCCGGTGCCAGGAAAACCGGACATGCCATCGCCGAGGGCTATGAGGCGACCAAGGAATACCTCGAGGAAAAGACGGCGGACGACGCCGAAACCGCTCCCCCGGCGGAGACCGGGGAATAACCCTCCGGCCTTACATCCGGACGAAGGACCAATCGAGCGGCTTCCCTCCGTCGTAGGGCATGAATCCATGGAAGGGACGCGGATCCGCGTCGAACACCAGGGGAAGAAAATGGCGGTCGCCCTCCCACATGGGCAGGGTCGGCAAGTCTTTCAATTCCACCCATGACAGCGGCCCTTCCGGGCTTGCCCGCCGGACGTCGCCGGAAAACGCGTCGATCCGGAAGATGAACCCCAGCCAATTTTCGCGCCGGGGACCGAAATTCGACCAGTTGACCGTGCCCCGGAGCGTCATGGCCAGCGCATCAACCCCGGCCTCCTCGCGGATTTCCCGAATCATGCAGGTGGCGGCGTCCTCGTCGGGAAGCATTTTCCCTCCCAATCCATTGAACTTGCCGAACTGGTCGTCGTCCGGCCTTGCCGATCGG
>JAITKH010000405.1 GCA_031278535.1 Planctomycetota bacterium
CAGTATTATCGAAACCGCTGCCGGCAAGGCGAAGCGGCGAAGACCCTGCAGCATGCCGCCGAGAAGCGCCGCGAGACAAACGAGCGGCATGAAAGGAAAAAGAATCGCCGTCAGGCGCATGGCAAGCTTGGCTTCGGCGTTTTCTGCCAAAACCCCGCATACAAGCGCAACGCCGGCCCCAATCATTGCGAGGACGCCGCCGGTTGCGGCGAGCGCGGTGGCAATCTGACTACCCAAATCGGCGGCCGAGCGATCCCCCTCCCGGAGCCGCGTTCGTATGAAAACAGGGAGAAAAGAAGCCGAAAGAGCGCCTTCGCCCAATACGTTGCGGAAAAGGTTGGGAATGCGAAAGGCAAAAATCAAGGCGTCCGAAGCCCAACGAATTTGGTTGAACAACTGCACCAAAACCACCAACCGGATGAAGCCAAGAATACGACTTGCCAGCGTCAGGAAACTTACCCCCCACGCTGCTCCGGCTTCCTCAAACTTGGATTTTAGGCTTGGCAAGTCGCTGTCCTTTGCCAAGCGTTCTGGTCAAAGAACCGGATCGCGCGGGCAAACAGAATGTCCGCCAGCTCCTCCTTGTCCAATTCGCCCAAATCCTCCTCGCCTCCAAGCGAAACAATGGAAGAACGCACGCGCTGAGCGCCAAACGCGGCGACAGAATTGACCAGCACCATGTCCAAGCCTTTTTCCCGGAGTTTCCGGCGCCCTTCCTCCACATTCTCGCCGACGTCGAGGGAAAAACCGATCAGGCATTTGCCCCGGCGCTCAGGCAACCGTCCAACGCGAAAAAGGATGTCCTCGGTCCTTTTGAGTCGGAGGATAAAGTCGGCCCCGTTTTTTTTAATTTTCCCCTTCATCGGCTGGACCGGCGTATAATCGGCCACGGCGGCCGCCATAACCAGGGCGTCGCACCAGGAAAAATTAGCTAATACAGCCTGCAACATCTCGCCGGCCGAACGAATCCCGATGGTTTCCACTTCCGGCGGGGGAGCAAGATGGGTGGGCCCAAGAATCAACCTTGCCTCAAGGCCGAGAGCGACGGCCGTCCGGGCCAACGCGATTCCCATGCGCCCGGTGGAACGGTTGCCGAGGAACCTGACGGGATCGATGTCTTCAACGGTCGGTCCTCCGGTTATCAATATTCTGATGCCGGAGCCGCCGCCTCGACCGTCTTCGCCTCCCCGCATGAAGCCTCCCCTTTTTTGCCTGTCGGCGCGCCCTATAGATCCGGGCTTACGACATCGTCGGCCAAAAAAGACGTCACTTCCTCAAATGGTTCGACCGGCATCTCCTCGGGTTCGGGTATTTCCAGCCAGATTTTCTTTTCCAGGACCTCGCGGCACACAGCGGCAAGCAAAGCCTCGCCCGGTTTCCTCTCCACCAGGAGCTGGGCGCCGTTATTGATGATGGCCCGCAAGCGTTGCGCCACCAAGTAGGTGAGCCTTGCCCTCCCTTCCGCCACTTCGGCCAACTTGTCGAGATGGATTTCATGCAAGGAATCATAAATCGTCACGCAGCCGGACCTCCTTCAGAGAGTACGAATACAATCAACGATCCACTTTTCCGCCGCCTGCAAGCGGAGAAAAACTGGAAAACTAATCTGGATAAGTGTAACTCTTTCCAACAGGTTGTCAAGCAAAAATCGCCGCCGGAACGCCTGTTCAAAACGGCGCGAAAGAAGGCATCGCGACAATGCCGCGCGCCGTTTCCCCACAATTCACGGCCGGCGGAAAGGAATGATTTCCAGGCCGACAAAAAACTGGACATTGTATGCGTTTCGGCAATAATCCGGTTATCATATGCCGGCCGCCTGGGTATTGCGGCTTCATCCGGCCGTCCGGTGGAGAGAAGGTATTTCCGTGTCGGACATCGAAACGCGTCAGATAGTCCTTTCCGCGATTCAGGAGGAAAGAAGGCATAATGCCGCCCTTTTCCTTTCCGCCTGCTTTTCCCTGCCGATATGTGCCTCCCGCGACATCGCGGCTTCCAGCCCGGTGATGTTGCTTTCCGAACTTTCGACGAAACAAGCCGAGGCTGTCATGATCGAACTGTTGGCCTCGGCTCCGGAAGGAGTGATTCTTGAAAATGTGCGGACAGGAGAGACGTCCGGGATCAACCAGTTGCAATGGCCTCAATCGCCGCGTATTTTCGGCCGCGACCTGGCGGAATTCGACGCGATCCGCCTCCAATCGACGACAAACTGTCCTCATTGTGGCGGCAGGATCCGGGTAACTGAACTCGACAGGATCCTCCGCGTGGAGGCGGCCGACAGCCCCTTCATGAACACCGCCGCCGCGAAAAGAAACGAAACGATAGAGCGATTGCAGGGGAACAACGGCATTGCGCCGGGCGATCCCGCCCTTTTAGGGTCGCAGCCCCCGAATGGCGGACTTTCCGGCCGTTTCGCCTTTATGAAACGGGGAGCCTTTGCCGTCATGCTTGGAAGAACCAAAGACGTTCAGGTCATACGGATAGTTTCAGAAATCATGGGCATTCCGGAAAACGAGGCGCGCGAGAAATGTCAAACGCCTGGACTGTGTGTGGCGAAGGACATATCCCTTGCCGAAGCACAGTCGCTTCTTGCCAGGTTCAAGAATATCGGCGTCAAGGTTCGCATCGCCAAGCCGGCGTGACCGGGCCCGCACGGATAAACAAATCTCCGCCGACAGGACGGAATTCACGAATCACCAGCGGCTTGGCTTTGTCAACAAGTTCGATTCCCCGGCCTCCAACCGGGCACGGTGCCATTCGACCGCCTAGCAGCTTCGGGGCGACAAAGGCCAGTACCTCATCGACCAATCCTTCAGCCAAAAGACCGGCCGCAAGCTCCCCCCCCCC
>JAITKH010000067.1 GCA_031278535.1 Planctomycetota bacterium
GTATTCCCGCACACCGGAAGGCCTCACCTCGCCCCCGAGCGCCTGCGCAATCAATTGCGCCCCGTAACAGATGCCGAGAATGGGAACGCCCAGCGAAAAGACGGCGTTGTCGCATTTCGGGGCGCCAAACTCGTAGACGCTTTTCGGGCCGCCCGAGAGCACAATGCCAACGATTTTCTCCCGGCGCAGTTCCTTGGCCGCGACCGTACCCGGGAAAAGGCGCGACCGCACCCGCTGTTCCCGGAGGCGACGGACAATCAGCCCGGTAGATTGCGACCCGTAATCAAGAACCGCGACTGTCTGGAACATGATGGCCTCCCCGGGCGTTTCCCGCCGCCTTCCCGCACACTCCGCGCGGAATGGCCCCGTATACTATATCCGATCAGGAAAGGAGAGTCCATTTTCCTTTTATGGCGGCGGTTGACAGCGGAAATCATAGGGGTCTGAAAAGACTCGGCCTATGGATTCCGAAGTCCGTTCGCCCCGGAATCGACCTCCGATGCCGGAGGGGAATTCACTTCCCCGGAGGCGGAAACCGGATGAACCGGGGGCGCTCCCCGTAAAGTCTCAATCAAAGATTGAGACTTTACGGAACACTAGCGTTTCGGGAATGAAGGTAATGTCGTCTGAAAGCTGCGACCCGCACATAAATCCCCGGATTGCCTGCAGATCTTTATCGCCCATATAGACAAAAGCTTAAAAGTCCAGCGTACGTTATTGCGGTATCAACGTACCTTCGGGCGTTAAAACGCCAATCGCATATCAATGGCAACTTCTCGCGCCATTGCTGAAAAAACGGTCAACAATGGCAATGCCATGGCAATAACAAGTAATTTCATTTGTAAAATCCTCATTTACGGATCTTTCCCGGCGTCAAATTCCAGCGGGATTTTCTGCTCCATCCGGGCAATGGGGATATCAACGCCGGCCGATGAAATATCCCGCCACGGTCAGGGCGACAATCGCAACGGCGCAAACGGCAATGACAATGTCGACGGTACGGGCGGAAAGATTGATGCGCCCGTAGAGATTGCCGCGCAGGCTTTTCGCCGCCATCTCCCTTTCCGCCAGTTCCCGTTCGCGAGCCTCGAGTCGGGCCAGGCGCCGCGCGAAATCCTCTTCGATGGTCACGGCCTACTTCTTGTGAATGTATTTCCGGACGTCAATCGCCACGGCCATGATGATGATCAGGCCCTTGATGATGTATTGGAGATATGCGTTCACCTCCAGGTAATAGAGGCTGTAGTTGATTACCTGCAGGATTATCACGCCGATGAGGACTCCGGGAATCGTGCCCACGCCGCCGGTGAAGGAGACGCCGCCGATGACGCAGCCGCTGATGGCGTCGAGATCGTAGTTGAGTCCGGTGGCGGTGGTGACGCTCTGCACCCTTCCGGCCTCCAGGAAGGCGGCTATGCCGTACAGCACTCCGGCCACGAGATAGACGCCGAAGATGTTCCGGGTCACGTTGACGCCGGAGACGGCGGCCGCTTCGGGATTGCCGCCGATGGCGAACATGTTTTTCCCCAGCACCGTCTTGTTCCAGATCACCCACATCGCCGATGCGCAGGCGGCCAGATAGACGACGAGGTAAGGCAGGCGCATGAAACCCAGGTCGAAAAATCCGTTGACCGCCGAAATGTAGCGGGGATCCAGGCTGGCCAGGGGCTGCGCCCCGCCGGCCTGGCTGTCGATGTAGAGGCAGAGGCTGCCGTAGGCGATGAGCTGGGTTCCCAGGGAGATGATAAAGGGGTGCATCTTGAGAACGGCGAATCCGAAAGCGTTGATGCTGCAGAAAAACATGGCCACGAGGATGCTCAGGACCAGGGGGATGATCATCGGGACCGGCTCGGTGATGCCTGGGTACATGCGCGAGGCGTAGGTTACGCTTTGCAGGAGCGAGGCGGACACCGCGGCGCTGCAGCCGAGTATCCTCCCGGCCGACAGATCGGTTCCGGTGTAAACGATCATGCCGGCGACGCCCAGGGCCAGAATGCCCCGGGTCGAAGCCTGGGTCATGATTTTGCTCAGGTTGGAAAAGGACAGGAACGTCGGCTCGACCACGACGACCCCGACGACGAGGATTCCCAGGATGATGTAAAGCGAATAATCGAGCAGCCATTCCTTCCAGGCCGTCCGGTTGGCGGGCGATGCGACCATGGCGTTGTGCTCCTCATGCGTATGTGGCCGCCAGGCGCATGATCTTTTCCTGGTCGGCGTCCTTGATGTCCAGCGTTCCGGCCAGCCGCCCGCCGGACATGACCAGTATCCGATCGCAGATGCCCAGGAGTTCGGGCATTTCCGAGGAAACCACCATGATGCCCTTGCCTTCGGCCGCCAGGTTGACAATCAACTGGTAGATTTCCGCTTTGGCCCCGACGTCGATGCCCCGCGTGGGTTCGTCCATCAGGAAGATGTCGGGATTGGTCAGAAGCCAGCGGCCGATAATCACCTTCTGCTGATTCCCGCCCGAAAGATCGCGGATGAACGTCCGGTGGTTCGGGGTCTTGATCCGCATGCTGTCGACATTCCATTTGGTGTCGACGCGCATCTTTTGGGCGGAGAGCAGGCCCATCCGCTTGTATTTCCCGCTGTTCGAACTGTTGATGTTGGAAATGACGGTGTTGAAGGTGATGTCCAGCCCGGCGAAGATGCCGGTCGAGCGGCGCTCCTCCGTAATCATGGCGAAGCCGTTCCTGATAGCCTCCGCGGCGTTGCGGTTGCCGATGCGCCTGCCGTTTTTGCGGATTTCGCCCTTGGCGCGGCGGGCGATGCCGAAAATGGTTTCCAGAAGTTCCGTGCGCCTGCTGCCGACTAGGCCGGCGACGCCGAGGATTTCGCCGTGCCGGAGGGCGAAACTCACGTCCTGGCAGGTCGGCGGGTACATTCCGCTCAAGTTCTCCACCGCCAGCAGTTCATCTCCGGGCGTGTTGTGTTTGACGGGAAAGCGCTGGGTCAGATCGCGACCCACCATCAGTTTGATTATCCGGTCGATGGTGAGCGCCGGCGCCGGTTCGGTGGCGATCCACCGGCCGTCGCGCATAATGGTGACCTCGTCGGAGATGCGGAGAATTTCCTCCATTTTGT
>JAITKH010000085.1 GCA_031278535.1 Planctomycetota bacterium
AACCCGCCTTCAGCAGATTCCTGCTCATGGGTTTGCCCATGATGCCCAGACCGATGAAACCTATCTTCTTGCTCATGAAAACCTCCGCCAAGTTGCCACAGGGATGTTTACAACGAATAACCGAATTCATTCACCCAACCAAGCGATCCGGCGCTGTCCGGAATCGGGACGTATTCCAGCCCGATGTGGCCCCGATAACCCAGGGACAGGATTTCGGCAAGCAGCCAGCGGTCATTGATCTCTCCCGTGCCGGGCTGGTGACGGCCGGGGTTGTCGGCGATCTGGATATGCGCGATGCGCGGCAGCTTGGCTTTCAACGTCCCGGCCAGTTCGCCTGCCATCCGCTGCGCATGATAGACGTCATATTGCAGATAGGCGTTCGGATGATCGACGGAGGCGAGCACGTCGAGAACCTTGGCGGGCGTGTCGAGCGTAAAGCCCGGCACGTCACGCGAATTGACGTGCTCGACGAGCAGGCGGATGCCCGCGTCGGCCAAGGTTTCGGCGGCAAAACGCAGATTCTCGACCAAGGCCTGCCGCTGCTCCGCCGGGGGCGCTCCGGCGAGCGCCTTGCCCACCAGGCAGTTGACCTGGGCCACATTCAGCGTTGTCGCGTATTCGATGGCACGAAAGACTCCTTCGCGAAATTCGTCCCGGCGCGCCGGATCGACGGCCATGCCGCGTTCTCCCGCCGCGAAATTCCCGGCCGGCAGGTTGATCAGCACCAGTTTCAGGCCGTTTTCCGAGATCGCCTTTTGCAGATCCGCCACGGCGAATTCATACGGAAACATGAATTCGACCGCCTGGAATCCCGCTCGGGCCGCCGCACCAAAGCGTTCGAGAAACGGCACTTCCAGGAAAAGCATCGACAGATTCGCCGAGAAACTCGGCGTGCGCGGAGCAGCGTCCATAGAATTCCCCTTCCAATGTTATGGGCTTGGCGGCATGAGTAGTGGCCGTCGTCTTGCCGAGAGCATCCAGCAATATTCGGACCATCCGCGCGAATGTTCCAACAGGCTGTTTTCATTGTTCATTCGTGAGCGGGGAAGCGGATCTGGATTCCAAAAAGAAACCTCCGCGTTTCATTGAAGAACGTGGATCATCCTCCCGCCTCCTCGCCCTCCTGTCCTTCGCGCGCCCGCCCGTTGTCGCGAATCCTGCGCCACAGCGTCGTCCGGCCCACGCCGAGAATGGCGCTCGAAGCTTTGATCGACCCGCCGGTTTTCCTGAAGACATGACCGATGTAGGCATCCTCCACATCTTTGAGCGTCATGTCCTCCCTGAACGAGGGTTCGGGCGAATCGCCCGTCTCGTCGGCAAGCCGGGGCATTCCTTCCAGGTCGGCGATTCCGACGACCCTCCCCTCGGCCAGGACCACGGCGCGTTCCACCATACCCCGCAATTCACGCACGTTGCCCCGAAAGTCGTGGCGACAAAGATGATCGAGCGCTTCCCGGTGGAAGGACATGGGCTCCTTGCGATAGCGGTCCGAAAATTCCTTGAGAAAATGCGCGGAGAGCAGCTCGATGTCCTCCGCGCGGTCGTTGAGCGGCGGGACGTACAGACTCAGGATGGCGATGCGGAAATAGAGATCCCCGCGAAATTGCCCGGATTCCACCAGCCGGCGCAAATCGCGGTTGGTCGCGCAGATGATGCGCACATCCACCGGGATCAGCTTGTTGTCGCCCAAGCGCATGACCTGTTTCTCCTGCAGGACGCGCAACAGGCGTCCCTGCAGCAGGAGAGGCAATTCGCTGATTTCGTCGAGGAAGATCGTTCCTCCGTGCGCTATCTCGAACAGGCCGGCCTTTCCCTTGCGGATGGCGCCGGTGAAGGAACCTTCCGCGTAGCCGAACAGCTCGCTCTCGATGAGGGTTTCCGGCAGGGCCGCGCAGTTGATTGCCACGAAGGGCGCCTTTTTTCGCGCGCCGTTGTTATGAATGCTCTGCGCGAACAGTTCCTTGCCCACGCCGGACGGTCCGAAAATCAGTACCGAGGTATCGTATTGGGCGAATTTCCGCCCCATCCGGATGCACTTGGCCATGGCCGCGCTACGATGGATGATATCGGAAAAGTCGTATTGGGCGACGAACCCGCGCTCGGCGAGCTGGATGCGGATCTTCTGCTCGAGCCGCTGGACGTCGGTGATGTCCTGGTAGGTGGACACCGCGCCCCGCACCTCCCCGTCGACCACCACGGGGATGCGGCTCGCCGCCACCACTGTCTGGCCGTTCAGCGTCTGGATATCGCCGATGACCGACGACTCGCGTTCGAGCGCGGATAGCAGGCGGGATTCCGGAATGACCTCGGTCACTCGCTTGCCGATCGCATCCTGCCGGCTGAATCCGGTGATCTTCTCCAGGGCGCTGTTGAACACCGTGATGCACCCCCGGTTGTCGATGGCGACGATGCCGTCGTGCACGAAATCAATGATCGCCGCGAATTGCTGCGCTTTTTCCTTTTGCTGGCGGGAAGCGTACAGGATGTCCCTGGCCTGCTGAATGGCCATCTGCATGGCCTGATTTCCCGAATGGACGAGAAAGACCCGGCAGCCCGGAGCGGCTACGGTCAGCTTGACATTGTTGTCGCCGACGAAGGTCCGGATGCCCTGTCCGAGCATTTTTTGCATTTCGGCGGCGATATCACTGTCATTCGTAACCTCGCGGCAGACCGCGCGCAGGTTCATGACGTTGGCGATGATTTCCGCTCCGTAGATGACGTTCCGAAATCCCATGATCCCGATCCATTCCCCGCCATCATGCCGCTTGACTTGGCCGAACGCATCGATCAGGTCGAATGCCGTGACCTTGATTTCCACCACGGGAACGTCGAATTTGGACCGGATCAGTTCAAAGAAGCCGCCGCGCGACACGATGACTCTGGCGCCACCGTCGATGGCCTGCCGCGCGCGCAGGAGGACGTTGTCCGGATCGGCTTCCAGGACATCGACGTTGGCATATCCGTATTCCTCGACGACGCGGCGCGTCACTTCCGCCATGGAACTGAAAGGCGTGACGACGGCGATTTCCTTCATGGGTCACCCCTGATTGGTTGTTTCGGCGAGGATACTCCGGAATCCGGGAGTACAGCGCAGATTCATCGCGAGCGTCCGAACGGAACGAAGCCGGCATTCTACCGGCAAAGAAACCACCATGCGGGCGGACGCTCACTCCATTTCCAGCGGGTTCATGGAAAGCGGAGAGTATTTCAAAAAGGGTTATGAACAAGATTCCAGATCTCTTCACGTGCCCCGTTCACG
>JAITKH010000188.1 GCA_031278535.1 Planctomycetota bacterium
ATCCATCACCTCGAACCGCGCCAGGTCGCGCTCGTAGAGGAAGACTGGCGGCACAGGCACGTTCATGAGGAACGACTCGATGAGCCGCGACTTCCGCTCGACGCTCCAGCGATGGCGGCGCTGGTACTCGGGGTCAAGCTTGTAACGACGCTCCTTCTCGCCGGCATCTCCCTTGATCTCCTCCTTGAGCATCCCGAGGATGCCCGCAAGCGGATACCGCGCCTGCTCCGTGACGATCCGGATCTCGCCCTTCGCATAGCGACTGTTCAGTTCTTCGTCCGTCGCCTTGGGCTTGCTTGCGCCGTCATCGAACGAGACTTTCTCAAAATCGAGGAGAGGGCTTGCCGCCGCCTGCGCCGTCTCCGCGCCTGTCGCCAGTTTCTTCCGGTTCATTGGCTCTCCCCTTCAGGTACGGCAACAATAAACGTCATGCTCGGCGATGGCCTTCTTCGGTTCGACCCGGAACTGCCGTACCTGCCGGCGCCCACTGTCGGAATCGGGTATCGCCCTCGCAGTAACTATCCTCCAGCCGGAGTCGGCCAACGATTTTTTCAGGATATCCATCGGTTCGGCGGCGCGGTCGTGAATCCCGCCATAGCGGATAACCAGACGCGCCCCCGCGGCCGTGTGCGAGGCCACATTCTTCCATACGCGGCCCATTTCGGCCGCGTAGCGGGCAGCGCTCGAATGATCGAGCTGTCCCTTAGGCTGACGGTACTCGACGTAGTCGGGGCCGCCAAGAAACCAGAGCCGCAGCCACTGATCCGACAAATAGGTGCGCATCCCGAAGTACGGAGGCGACGTGACGACGAACCGCGCCTTCGGCGTACCGCTGAAGACGTCCGCCGCTCGGCTGTCGCCAAGCTTTACCCCGCCTTCGACGTCTGGCAGGGATTCGGCAAGGTAGCGATCCGCACGCGTCCTGATAATCGACAGCACGTCGACGTCGTCGGGACGCATGCCATGCGCGATCCAAAACTTCACCGCGTAGTTCGGCTTGGGCGCAAAGGTCCTCGGCGATTGATTCGAAAAGTACGACGGCGTTCCCTTCGGGCGCGGACCATGGAGTGCGCCAAGGATGATCGCTTTCAATAAGATGCGCGTCGAGGAGGAGCACACGTCGAGCAATGCTTCACGGAGTTGACAGAGTTGCCTGAGCGTACGCTCGTGGTACGCGAGCCTCCAGAACTCGCCGGCAGGAACCGATGCCGGCTCCTTGGCCGCGTTCAGGATGGCCTTGGCGCTCGCCACGACTCGACCCGGCTCAACGCTGGCGAGCTTCGCCTTGGCGAGGGCGACCGCTACCGGACTGCCATCTATGCCTATCGAAGGCATCCTGAGCAAGCGGGCGGCAAAGTTCGTGGTGCCCCGGCCACAGAAGGGATCGAACACCCAGTCCCCTCGCTTGCCGTGCTTTTTCAGTACTCGCAATGGAAAGCCGATCGGGAACATAGTATGGGCACGCCCCGTTCAATGCGTCAAATCTCATAGGATGGTTACGATATGCAAATGCGTGGATATGCATGGATTTTCTGCGCGGGTTGATCCGCTTTATCCAGCTGCCTCTGACGCTTCGGTTCTGAATAAGGCGAATTGAATATCGGCCGATCAAAAAAAAGAATAATTCATAACAACCTCTCCGGTTTGCGCTTTCATGCGGCATTCGCGTATACTATGCCTTCCGTGCGCGGAGGTCAAGGCCGCCGGCCGCCTTTGTGGCAATCCGCATCTTTTCAGGCCGTACGCATTTGTCGGCGGAAAGTTACGGGGACTTTCCCAGCGTATTTAGTCGTCCCCGAAAAAGGGCCGCCAGCCGGAGAAATCACTGGAAAATTGGGGAAAATCGGCAAAACTTCGGTAAAAACGGCTATGCTATTTTGCAAAATTTTGGATTCCTGTCCAGGAAAGCCTGCAAATTGAAGCCGGGAAACAATCCGATCCAATTGGCATGACCTCTCTTGAATGCGGCGCACACGCGCTTGGAGAGCGCAGAGGGGGCAAGACAGGATTTTTCAGGGACGACTAATTACCGTAAAACCAGCGAAAACGAAGCCATTTTCTCTATATGGGTTCGCCGAATCCTGAATGCGACAACGATTCGCTTGACATCCTTTGGCCAGGACTCCGCAAAATCTACCTCTTTGATTGAGAGTTATTGACAATTTATGCTGCCGGTTTTCCGGCTGAAAATCAAAAATCGACACTTCTGGAACATCCGCCATAAGACGGAACCACCTGTCCGCGAGTTTCTTCCGGCATGCCTTCTGACTGGCGAGCCGCACTGCTGGCGGTCAGACCTCAATGGCGCCGGAGAAGACAAGCCTCGCGCCTCCCTCAAGGCTTACGCCTATTGCCTTGTCGCCCGCCAAAGTGAAATGTACCGTAAGCTCGCCGCCGCCGCGGGTCTCCAGCGTCACCGGGCTGGAGAAACCGAGGAAGCGGCCGGCCGCCACGCTCGCCGCCACGCACCCTGTGCCGCAGGCCAGAGTCTCGTCCTCAACTCCCCGCTCATAAGTCCGGATGGCGAGACGGGAAGTTCCCCGACGGGCAATAAAATTGACGTTGGTCCCGGCCGGGGCGAAGCGGCGGTGGCGGCGAATCGCCCGCCCTTGCCCTGGTACATCGGCCGCCTCCAAATCCTCAACCAAAACGACGGCATGGGGAATGCCGCTATTCACCGCCCATAATTCCACTTCGCTCCCGTTGACATCCAGCCGTTCCTCCGATGCCGGGAGATCGGCGTCGGTCAACCCTACCTTCGCTCCAAACGGCGCCAATTCCGCCCGGATGGAGCCGGCCAGGGTGCGAAAAGTCATGACGCCGCCGGCGGCGCCGATCCTGTTGGCGAACCGGGCGACGCACCGGGCCGCATTGCCGCACATTTCCGCCCTGGAGCCGTCGGAATTGAAAAAATCCCAGGCGAAGTCGAATTCGTCGTCCCTTTCGAGGAACAGCATTCCGTCCGCCCCGATTCCGAACTTCTGCCGACAGCAATCAATCACCAGTCGCGTTTTCAGACGGTCCGGAATCGTTCCGGTTCGGTTGTCGACGAGAATAAAATCGTTTCCAGCCCCTTCCATCTTGTCAAATTCGATCCGCATGATTCTCTTCTCCCGTCTTCATGAAACGTTCCCGGCGCCATCGGCGGCGGATCAATCCGGGCTGGGCGGTATCACCAGTTCCATTCCCACCGCCAAACGATCGGGATTGGGGAGAACGGCCTGGTTGGCTTCGAAAATAACGCGCCAGGAGGCGCTGGAACCATAATACCGGAGCGCCATGGACGAAAGGGTGTCTCCCCTCGCCACCCGGTGTATTCGGCCTGCCGGAGAGGCCGGCGGACGTGGAGACCCGCCCGGGGAAGATTGGGTGGGCGTCCCGGAAACGGCGGGCGTCTCCCGATCGGGAAGGCGGATTCTTTCTCCCACTATGAGTTGATCCGGATTCTCGATCACGTCGCGATTCAGGAGATAGATATTGGTGGCGAGTGAAATCGATCCAAGTTCGCGAACAGCTATCCGGCTCAGGGTATCGCCGGGACGAATAATATAATATCGGAGTCGGGGCGATGGCACATCAGTTCCGTTTCCGCCGGTTGCGACCCCAACCCGGTCTTGTTCGGATGAAAGCGGCGGGCGATCCGAAGCGAGCCGGGATCCGGCGGGAACCGTCCCGCCTGCCGAATTCTCCGGGCGGCGAACCGGCGCAATTCTTCCCGTCGGCGAGGGATTGGAAGAGGAAGT
>JAITKH010000213.1 GCA_031278535.1 Planctomycetota bacterium
GGGGCAGGCCGACGACCGGGGCCGGTTCGATAGTCCCGTTCGCCGCGGCGGCCGGGGAATCCCGCATCTCGCTCCGGCGCGCCTCTACCCAAGAAAAATCCACCCGGGCGCAGTCATCCAGCAATTCCTCCCGCTGTCTTGCGTCCAGTATGTTCCAGCCGGAGAACACCTGGTCCTGGCCGTGTTTCCGGAAGAGAGTGAAGATGTCGTCGCGACCGGACATGAAATTCTCCTGCGGCAATGTCTTTCCATTATGATTTTCGGGTTCAGCCGGCGAAGCCGTTCGGATGCCTCTTGTGCCAGTTCCAGGCCGAGGCGATTATCTCCTCCAGGCCGGAATGGCTGGGTTTGAAGCCCAGTTCCCGCTCCGATTTGGCGTTGGAAGCCACCAATTGGGCCGGATCCCCCTTTCGCCCTGGCCGGATGCGCGCTGGAATGGGATGGCCGGTAACTTTCCGGGCTTTTTCCACCACCTCCCTGACGCTGAAGCCCACCCCGTTGCCGAGGTTGAAAACGCCGCCGGAGCCGCCCGATGCCAGATGCCGCATCGCCCGGATATGGGCGTCGGCCAGATCGGCGACATGGATGTAATCGCGGACGCAGGTGCCGTCCGGGGTGGGATAATCGTCGCCGAAAATGCCAATGTCCGCGCATTTGCCGTTGGCGACCTGGAGCACCAGAGGGATGAGATGCGTTTCCGGACTGTGATCCTCGCCGATATCGCCGCGGGAATGCGCTCCGGCGGCATTGAAATAGCGGAGGGCGGCATGGCGGAGAGGCGTGGCCCGACTAAGCCAACGGAGCAATTTTTCCACCGCCAGCTTGGTCTCGCCATACGGGTTGACCGGGAGGGTACGGTCGTCCTCCAGGATAGGGATGTTTTCCGGTTCGCCATAGGCGGCCGCAGAGGAGGAGAAGACGATATGGTGTACTCCGTGGCGCAGCATGACGTCCAGCAGGGCGATGGCGCCGCCCAGATTGTTGTCGTAGTATTTGAGGGGGTTCCGCACGCTTTCCCCGACCAGGGAATTGGCGGCGAAATGCACCACAGCCACGAACCGTTTCCGGCCGAACAGGCTATCCAGGAAGGCGCGATCGCGGATGTCCCCCTGGTAGAATTCCGCGTCGGGATGCACCGCCGCCCGATGGCCGGTCTGGAGATTGTCGGCCACCACCACCTCTTCGCCCCGATCCAGCAACTCATGCACGATATGCGAACCGATGTATCCGGCCCCGCCCGGCACCAATATGGCCATCCCCAGCATTCCTTTTCCGTTCAAGGGCATCAGGCGAGACGGATTCCGCCTACGCCACGAATGTACAGGACATGGCAGGCGCCCTGTCCGAGAAATGCCTCGATTCCCCGGACGAAATCGGCCAGGCGGGGCAGGGGAACGAATGCCTGCACCGTGCCGGCGAATCCGCCGCCGTGCACCCGGAATCCGCCTTCCTCTCCCAGAAGCTCGCCGCAGAGGGCAAGGGCAAGGGCAACCTCCTGCCTGCTGGAGGAGCCGGGCAGCGACACGTTCTGCAAATACATCCAGGATGATTGGCGGGAAGCGTTGAAAAGGGCGAGAAAATCGGCGAAGCGCCCTTCCCGCAAGGCCGCCTCCTCCTCTCGGGCGCGCCGGGTGTCGTTGAAGAAATGAAGAGAGCGCAATATCGCCCGATCCCCTGCCTTTTTTCTGACAGCCGGGAGATTGGCCAGGAAAGCCGCCTTTTCCACCTCCCGGAGGCGCGACTGTCCGAAGCAGGCGGCCACGGCTTCCATTTCCGCCGGTATTTCCGCATAGATGCCTGACATTCCGGCATGATCCGCGCCGCTGTCCACGATGCACATGGCATATCCGAAAGCTTGCAGATCCAGATTCAGGCGGCGCACCAGGGGAGTTTCCGGATCCCGGAAATCGATGAAAAGCAGGCCGCCCAGGGAGGACGCCAGCTGATCCATGAGGCCGCAGGGTTTTCCGAAAAAGTGGTTTTCGGCGTAACGGCCCGCCTTGGCCAATTCCGCCGGCGGTACCGATCCCCGGCAGAACAGACTGTTCAAAATGTTGCCGATGAGGATTTCGAAGGCGGCGGAGGAAGACAGGCCGGAACCGACGGGGACATCCGACGAGGCGCAAATGTCGACGCCTCCGATGGCGTGTCCCATTTCCTCCAGGCGCACGGCTATGCCCCGGACCAGGGAGCGCGGGGTGAAGGTTTCGTCCCTCTCCGGTTTTTTTCCCGACAAGTCCACCGTTTCCAGCTTGGCGTCGCCGGACTGGAGCCGGACGACGCCAAGCTGGTTGGCGGCGGCGGCGGCGATGATGTCGCGATTGACCGCGCCGGTCAGGACGCAGCCATGTTGGTGATCGGTATGGTTGCCGCCGATTTCCGTCCGCCCGGGAGCGCTGAACAGCGCGATTTCGTCACTCGGGCCGAAGGCGTTTTCGAATGTGTCCACCAGATCGGCAAAACGCCGGGCGAAGGCGTCGGCCGTCTCGCCGGGACAGCAATAGAGCCTGGACAAATTCTTGCGGCAGGCGCCGTTCCGCAGGCGCGTCCGCAATGCCTCCGCATTCATGGGCGACGCCCTTTCTTCCGCCGGCCGTCATTCCAGATTGGCGTGGCGGTTGCGCATGTCCGCCTCGTTGCGTCCCAACCGAAACATCAATTCCCCGGAGATGGCATCCAGAAAAAGCAGGGATGCCTGTTCAAAAAGGCTGGCCAGCGGCTGGGGAAGGAGCGGGCCGTTTGGACTATCCGCGACTTCGCCGGATGCGGCGTCGACGGGAAGAATGACAGCCCATTTCGCCAGGCGGGCGATTTTCCCCATCGAATTGGCGGTGACGGCGGCCACATCCGCGCCGAAGGCGACTGCTTTCTCCGCAAGAAGCGCCATGCCTGGCGTCTCGCCCGAACCGGAGAGGATAAGCAGAATGTCGCCTGCCCTGGCGGCGGGCGCGATGGTATCTCCGGCCACGTGCACGTTTACGTCCAGTTGCGCCAGACGCATGGCGAAACAGCGGGCGGCAAGGCCGGAACGGCCGGCGCCGGCGACAAAGACGGTTTTGGCCGCCAGGAGGGTATCGATCAACCGCGCCGCCGCCTCTCCGTTCAAACCGGCGAAAACGGAGGCAAGCCGCGACAGGCTCAATTCCAAACCGGCTCCGAGTCTGGCCGCGGCGGCATGGCGCGTGATCGCCGCCTGGGCGATTTGCCGCGTCACAGGCCAAGAAGTCCGACGGGGATTTTTACAATCGCCTTGCGGCAGTTTTTAATGCCGTCGTAGCATTCAGGTTTGTGGGCGTCGCCGGGGAGGAGCAGGGCAAAGAGTCCAGGCAGCAAAGTAAGCGGCATCCCGTCGGCGTCGGATAACCGGTCATGAAAACGGAGATCGCGATCCGCCAGGTGATCCTCGGTGGTTTCCGCTCCCTTCGACAGCGGTTGGGTATAGAGGATTTCCCTCCCTTCCAGAACGCATTGGATGTCCGCCATGTTGATATGGGTCTCGTAACGGCGGGCGGCGGTCGGCTCGGTGTTGTATCTCCTGATCTGAATAACCATCCCATCCGCTAGATCATGTTTGCCATCCGGCAAGGCAAACGCCTTTTCGGCCAGGAAGTCGAGCGCCTGCCGCAGCGCCCGGCAACCGGAAAATCCGCTCCGGAAATGCCTAATGTCGGAATAGATCATGATCTTCTCCTTTCGATCCGTCTTTTGTTCCCAAACCGTACGGTGTCACGCTTCGTTCCCGCAATCGGCTGCGTCGGAATCATTCTTCCGATTGCCTTCAATCACTACGACGGCTTCGCCCCGCGTCCCACCCGCGCCGAAGTTTCCAGCGAGTTGTTCCAGACTTCCCCGGATCACCCGTTCATATTTTTTGGTCAGTTCGAAGCAAATCGCCGCCCGCCGCCCGCCGCCCGCAATCTCCGCCGCCAAGGTCAGGAGCCGGGCAAGGCGACGGGGAGACTCGTGGAACACCAGAGCCGGCTCCAGCCTCCCATGCCGGCGCAGGAGCGACCGCAGCCGCCCGTCCCGGCGGGAGGGGAAACCGAAAAAGGTAAAGGCGCCTCCGGCCAGTCCCGACAGCGTCGCCGCCGTGACCATGGCATTCGGCCCGGGAATGGCTTCCAGTTTTACCCCGGCCCCGAGCGCTTCGCGGACAATATGAAACCCGGGGTCGGAAATGCCAGGCATTCCGGCGTCCGAACAACAGGCTACCGTACTGCCCGACAACGCCAGATCAGCCAGCCGTTTCGCCACCATCCGTTCGTTGTGATCGTGGCACGAAAAGATCATCCGGGGCGCCGCCAGCCCGTGGCGTTCGAAAAGCTTGCGGGTAACGCGAGTGTCTTCACAGGCAAGGATGTCGGCCGAACGCAGGATGCGCAGAGCCCGGAGGGTAATATCCTCCATGTTGCCGATGGGGGTGGCGACGAGATAGATGCCCGGCTCCGGCGGATTCACATCCTGCATAGCCCGGAGACCTCCCGATAACGAAAACAGGATGTCAGGTGATCGTTTACCATGCCGGTCGCCTGCATATGGGCGTAAATTATGGTGGAGCCGGCGAATTTGAAGCCAAGCCGCCGCATTTCCCCTGATATCCGATCCGAAAGGCATGTCGAGGACGGGATATCCTCCAAGCGGCGCCAGGCGTTCCGAATCGGTTTCCCTTCCACAAAATCCCAGAGAAAACGGGAAAAACTTCCATGCCGTTCCGTTGTTTTGAGAAACGCGCGGGCGTTTTGGATGGCTGCGTCAATTTTCAGGCGATTCCGGACAATGCCGGGATTGGCGAGCAGTTCTCTTTTCTCTTCGTCTCCATAACGGGCGATTTTCTCCGGATCAAACCCGGCAAAGGCGTTCCGGTAATTCTCGCGTTTCCGCAGAATGGTGATCCAGGAAAGACCGGCTTGGGCGCCCTCGAGGATCAGGAATTCGAAAAGCCTTTTGTCATCTCGCATGGGAACGCCCCATTCTTCGTCGTGGTAGCGCTGGTAGAGGGGATCGTCACCGCACCAGGGACAACGCCGCTTTTCCTTGGGCATTCCTTTTTCCTTGAGCCGCGAAAGGGAAGCCCCTTCCGGGGGGACGGAAGGGGCTCGGGATGTCCACGCGCGAAACCAGTCAAGACGCAACCGGGGGGAAATCGCGCGCACCGGTCTTGGGGGAAACCGGTACAACTATTATATATCATCCGTTCCGTTTTGTCAATGCAATTTTCGCGTGAATTTTTCCATCGGATCCCATGCATGGGGTTTTGCGAGAAGGCCGGCCATCCTATTTTGGTTTTGGAAAAGAATATTGGAATCAAGCGGTTCGAATGGGCGTGACTCCGGCCGGAAACCTGCCCGTACATCCGGCCGCGCCAAACCGCGGCGGCGCCCCTGGCATGGCAGATGGAAACTTGGCCTTCGTTATTGTCAAGATAAAATTCCAATTTTCCCCAATGGACATTTTCAGTTTGCGCTGGGTTGAGGCGTGGCGGAGTTGTGCCTGACGGTTGTCAATTCCCGTTTGCGGAGCCGTCGGCGTTCG
>JAITKH010000361.1 GCA_031278535.1 Planctomycetota bacterium
ATTAGTGGTCTGAAAAGACTCAATCTATGGATTCCGAAGTTCGTTTGCTCCGAAATTTACCTTCGATGCCGAAGGGGAATTCATTTCCCCGCAGGCGGAAACCGGATGAACCGGGGGCACTCCCCGTACAGTCTCAAGCAAAGATTGAGACTGTACGGAACGATAGGACTCCCATCCTTCGTCCGCGCATCTGTCCAGAGCAGGGAAAAGTGTGGCACTACGCCCTTTTGTAAAATCATATCCCGTTGAAAATGGCATGGTTGAAAAATTTGACTGTCGAAGATGCGTGAGAAATCAAAACAGACCGCTGTTTGCTTTCCTTTGGTGAAAGAGGTGTTTGGCCACCGCACTGGCAGGCCCAAGCCGCCAAGGCAGACGCCGAGAACCAAGAGGTTGTCTTCGTGCTTTCCGCGGATTTGCCAGCCGGTGCGGTCCATGGCAAACACAAGCGGCTGACGGGTCACCTTTTCCGCAAAGCCCATAATCATGCGGGCAATCGCGTTGAAATCCAGGCGGACTTCCCGGAAAAAATCCTTTGGCCTCATGAATTGTTGGGCACTGAACGCTTACAGACTCTTTATCGTCCCAGCCAGCCGCCGTCAACCGCGATGGTGAAGCCATGCAGGTAATCCGAAGCGGGCGAAGCGAGGAAAACCGCCGCTCCGGCCAAATCCGCCGGCTGGCCCCAACGGCCGGCCGGGATACGCTCGAGGATGGCTTTGTAACGGATCGGATCATTGCGCAGCGCTTCGGTGTTGTTGGTGACCATGTACCCGGGGGCAATGCCGTTGACGCAGATGCCCTTGGATGCCCATTCGTTTGCCAGGAGGCGGGTCAAGCCAAGCACGCCGCTTTTGGCGGATGTGTAACTGGGAATGCGGATTCCGCCCTGATAGGAGAGAAGGGAAGCGATATTAATAATTTTGCCGCCCTGACCCTGCTTGACGAACTGCCTGGCCGCGGCTTGGGAGAGAAAGAAAAGGGATTTCAGGTTGACGTTCATCACGTCGTCCCAATCTTTCTCGGTGAAGTCGATGGAGTCGCCCCGCCGGATGATGCCGGCATTGTTCACCAGGATATCGATGCCGCCGAATTTGCCGACCGTTTCATCCACAATGCGCTGGCAGACGGCGACGTCGGCCAAATCGGCCTTTATCGGAAAGGCATCGCCGCCGAATGATTTGATTTTCCCCAAGGTTTCGTCCATGGGCGAGCGGCCGACAACGGCCACTTTGGCGCCGGCTTCGGCAAATGCCAGGGCTATGCCCTGTCCAAGGCCGGTATTGGCGCCGGTAACTGCCGCCGTCTTGCCTTTCAGCGAAAACATGTCGAGAATCATAGCTTACTCCTTCAAATTGGCGGAGATGCCCTCACAAGCCTAGCTCGAATCGGGCGAAATCGACAATGGCGGCCTTGCCGCCAGCTGCTTTTGCGGCATTGTCAAGCACCTGTCCGATTGTGGCCTTGCCGTCCGGATCCTTGACAAAAATCTGTTCGAGAAGGACTTTTTCGGCATAGAATTTCTGGAGCTTGCCGGCGAGAATTTTCTCGCGAATCGGTTCAGGCTTGTTCTTGATCTCTTCCAGGAAAATTTCCTTTTCCTTCGCCACGGCATCAGCGGGGATGCCCTCCCGGTTCCAGGCAAGGGGACGAGTTGCCACGGCATGCATGGCAATGTCGTTTGCGGCGGTCTTGAGAACGGGGCTAGCCGGATCCGCGCCTTCTAGAGCCAAGGCGAGCAGAGCACCGGCTTTTTTGTTGAAATGCGCGTAGGCGCCAATAAGACCCCCGGGGAGCGCCTCGACAGAGACGGCGCGTTTGAGTTGGATGTTTTCTCCCACCACTCCGATGAGTGCCTTAATCGAATCGGCAAAGGTTCCGTCCGCCGTCCTTGCCGCAAACAGGGAGTCGGCTGATTTGATTTTCCCTTTGAGGCAGAGGTCGAGGGCAAGATTGACCAAGTCAGTGAAGCGGGCGTTGCCTGTAGTTGGTTCCTGCTCGCAGGCCAACTCAACCATGGCTGCGGTGAGGCCTTCCTGGCGCAACGCGACTACGCCTTGGCCGGTGGGGCGGTCGGCCTTCTTGGCCGCTTTGTCCATGCCTTGTTTGCGGAGAAGCATTTCCGCCTTCTCCGGGTCGCTCCCGGTCTCTTCCAGTGCCCTCTTGCATTGCGTGATTCCCATGCCTGTCTTTTCACGCAACTGCATTATTAGTTTGGCGTCTACGGCCATGAACAGGTCTCCTGAACAAGTTTTTCCAATTCTTTCGGATCGATCTGGTTATTCCTTGCCTCCGTAAGAGAAACCGCCGACTTGGCTGAAATCGCTCGGCGTTTCGATTACGATTTCTTTTTCCTTGGCTTTGGCGGCGGCCTGAGCGGCTAGGGCCGTCTCCTCCGTCCGCCCCTCGGCCCGTTGTCGAACCGTTCCTTGAAGAGTGAAACGTTTCTTTCCTTCGATGACGGCGTCGGCCAGTTTTGAAATAATGTATTGAATGGAACAATATGCATCGTCGTTTCCAGGGATGGCGAAATCAAGGTCGGTAGGGTCGTTGTCGGTGTCGATCAGGCCAACCAGCGGCACGCCTAGTTTTATACCCTCGGCCACGGCGATGTGTTCGGTCGCCGGATCGACCATAACGATGGCTCCCGGAAGCTCCTTCATGTCGCGGATCCCCTCAAAGTTTCGGAAAATTTTCTTCCGTTCCCGGGTAAGGGATGAAATCATCTTTTTTGAAAATTCCTGGATCTGTCCGCTTTTTTCCAATTCTTCTAGTTCCTGAAGGCGAGTTATCCGACGGCGCATGGTATTCATATTGGTGAGCGTGCCGCCCAGCCACCGGTTTGAGACGAAGAATGATTCGCAGCGCATGGCTTCCTGACGAATGATGTCGGCAGCCTGACGTTTTGTACCGACAAAAAGCACCCGCTTGCCGTTGGCTGTGGTCTTGGCGAGAAAATACCAGGCGCGAATCAGTCCCTTGAGCGTCTCCCGCAGATCGATTATGTGTATCTTGTTCTGTTTGGAGAAGATGAATGGCTTCATCTTCGGATTCCAGCGCGAAGCGGCGCTGCCGAAATGAACCCCGGTCTCGACCATTTCCTTTAACGATGCGATTGCCATGTACTGCCTTTCCCGCTTTGACCCAGACGCTATGGGAACCTTTGAATCGGCGGAACAATTGTCCGGCGACAGGCCACCCTCGCCATGGGACAGTAAAAAAAACTTAACGCGGCACTCGCCGCGTCTCTAACAGGGAGTAAATAATATCATAATGTACATTTTCTCGTCAAGGGAAAATACGGGCATTGGGCGTGGATGACAAGGCCTGCATATGAAGATTCCAATAAAACCCGTCCCTAGTGTTCCGTAAAGGCTCAATCAAGGATTGAGACTTTACGGAACACTAGCTTGGCCGCGAACGAAGCTTTCCCAAATGCCTCACTTTTTCCCAAAAACCCCGGGTCGGGTCAAATTGTCGATCAGCGGCACCCAGGTATTCATGAAAAGGATGGCGTAGCAGACGCCCTCCGGATAGCCGGCGAACAGGCGGATAAGAATGGTCATGCAGCCGCAGCCGACGGCAAAAATGCGGCGGCCTCCGACAGTGAGCGGTGTGGTTACCATGTCGGTCGCCATGAAGAAGGCGCCCAGCATCAGGCCGCCGGCTCCGAGATGCAAGAGCCAGGGGCCCTGGAACCAACCGGTGTAGGCATAGGCGGCGCCGACGCGGTAGGGATGCGGCAATACGAAACCGAGGATTGCCACGGTGACAATGAAAAATGCCGGAATATCCCAGGATATGACCTTGCGGCCAATCAGGAAACACCCGCCAAGAATGAGCATCGGGGCGGAAACTTCCCCGAGAGCCCCTCCCTCTCCTCCCAGCCAGGTATGGATGACGTCGCCCCAGTTGGGGGCGAGGGCGGCTGGGATTTCTCCGATGGCGCTGGAGGCGGCCGAATGGAGCCGCGCCAGGGCGGTGGCGCCGCTCACCACATCCACGCCGCCATCGGTGATGACAGCCGAGGTGGCGGTGGTGACGACATCGCTTGCATTCCTCACCCTGTCGATCGTCTCAGCGAAGGCGCCGCCCAAATCGTAGCCAAGATTTCGGAACCAGGAGCCGATACTCAAGCGCGGCCATTCACCCGACATCATGAGGTTTGGCATGCTTACCTGCATAAAGGCGCGGGCCAGGAGGGCCGGATTCCAGAAATTATGGCCCAAGCCACCGAAAGCCTGCTTGGCGACGCCGATGGCGAAGACGCCGCCGATGGCCGCAGCCCACCAAGGCAGGTTCACGGGCGACACCGCCGCCAGAAGCAGGCCGGTTACCAAGGCGCTGCCGTCGCCGATGCTGTTCGGGCGGCCGCGCCACCGGCAACAGATGCTTTCCGTCGCCAGACAGGCGGCAACGGAGGAGATCATCGGAACAA
>JAITKH010000365.1 GCA_031278535.1 Planctomycetota bacterium
AAGGCAATTGTTCCAGATGGCGGCTTTCGAGGAAATTCAAGTCAATTACTGCCTGTCCCGCAACTAGTGATGCGCGCGGCTGCCTTCTTCCGGCAGCGAACCGTGATGCCAGGGGCAATACCTGGCCGATTTTTCGCGCCACCTCAACGAAGGCGTCCATGCCTTGCTGGTGCTTGACGGCGCGGGATGGCGCACCAGCGGCCAATTGTGCTGGCGCCGCAAATCTTGCCGGCGAAATCGCCGGAACTGAATCCCGCCGGACAGGCATGGCGGGAGATTCGGCAAACGTGCCCGGGGAATCGCGTCTTCTCCGCTGTCGAGGAATTGGATGGCGCCGTCGCCGATGCAGGGATGCAACGTATCAAAAACAAAAGCGCCACACAATCATTGTGCGCATATGGCTGGATTATGAATATCGTGCAAAATCAAAGGAAAATGGTACAAGGCCGCTGGAAATGTTCGTTCACTCCGCGACTATTTTCAGGCGGCCGCTTTCAGTTGCCGTCCCGCAATGGCAAGTCAGGCATGGAAATCCTTCAGGATTGAAAGGATGATGAGCGTAATTTTTCTTGTATAAGACCAGCCAGCCACAGGATGCCGCCGCCGCAGAATTCAATCGCGCCGGTTGCCATGTACATCGTTGCCGCCAACGACGTGTCGTCTTCGGAAGAATCTTCAACCCCTGGCGGCGGAATGAGGGAATAGCCCAACAGGAAGATGGGTGTGCCGGTGATCATGACGGCATAGGACCACCGTACACCACCCGGCACCAAAAATCGCATGGCAATCGGAGGCAAGAAGATTGTCATGAGATAGAAAATGGCGAATACGCCCATGTCCGTCCTTGGAATACCCGTACAAATGTTCCCATTCAGGGCGGATTTCATCCGCCAAGACGGAATTGCCGCTGGCGCAATTGCTGTGGATGAGCAAATGGTGGAGGCGGCGGGAATCGAACCCGCGTCCTGCGACGTGTTAAGTGGAAGCCGCTCCGTGCGCAGTCGGTGATTGAATCTCGCCGCACAAGGCTCATCGACAAGCCTCGCTTGGCCAGCCAAAATTTGTTCTCGATTCCCCGGCGACTTAGGCTTGCCTCCGGAGTTTCCAGCCGATGGCGGCTCGCAATGACGGTATCGGCGTCCCGGTTGCGAGCGCTGCCTATTTTTTAGGCAGCGAGAGCATAATCATGCTCGGCAGTTCATTGTGTAATCGGCTTTTTAACGGGGCCAACCGATCAACCCCGGCACGCTGCTTCAACCGCGCCCGCCCAGTCGAATCCTTTTCGCCCCCCTTCTTTTCACAAAAAAACGCCTGCCCGCAAGGCGGACCAACACTCAGGCATCGGCCCGATTTTTCGCTTCGCCGCCATAGCGGCGGGAAGACATCATTCTACTATATCCGCAGCCGGAACGAGAGCAAGAAAAATGTGCGCACTGCGCACATTCCATCAGAAAAAAGAAAAACCCATTTCGCAGGGACAATGTCTTGAATCGGGACTCCGAAAGCATATACTGTATCAGGTGGGGTTTTTTCTGTTGCGCACGATGTCCAATAGGGGAAGGAATATGAACGGGAATGACGGAAAAGGCGGACTTTGGGCCGGCTTGATCATCCTCGGCCTTGCAACTGTGGTCTTCGCAATCCTCTGGTTCCAGAGAGGGGGGGAAATCAGCCGTCTTCGGACGGAAACGGAAAACGCTCTTGATTCCGCCGCCGGTACAACGCGGCGTTTCGAGACGGATTTGCGCAATGCCAAAGCCGATCTCGATTCCGCCACCCGACGCATGGCCGATCTTGAGGAACAGCTGAAGAGCCGGGAAACGCGGTACCGGACGGATTTGGCCAAAAGCGAGGAAAGAAGGCGCAACGAGGTGGAAACGGCCGATGCCCGGAGGCGGGAAGCGGCAACCGCGGCGAACAGTCTCCAGAGCGAGCTTGACACCACAAGGCAGGCGATAGCCGAGGCGGCCAAGAAAAACCAGACGGAACTTGCCGCTGCGGGGAAGGAATTGGCCGGACTGCGGGAAGAACTGGAGAAGGAAAAGCGGGACGCGGCGGCGTTGCGACACAGCGAACAGAATGCCCAAAACGCCCTGGCCGCGGTGCGCAAGGAATTGGATGCCGTCGTCAAAACGGCGGCAGAACGGGAAAAAACGCTGCAGGTCGAATCGGCGGAACTCCAGAAGCAATTGGCCGGAATCATGCCCGGGCGGGAAAGGCAGACCGCTGGAACCGGACCGGCGGATGATGAAAACCTGTCGGCTCGGGTTGCCGAATTGGAAAACGCTCTCCATGCGGCCGAAACGGACCGCCGAACGGCGATCAGGGATTTGACCCGGGAACTGGAGGCGGCAAAAGACGAAGCCAAACGCTACGCCGAAATGGCTCAAGCGGCCAGTCGGACCGTGCCAGGAAACCGCCTGGCCGTGGAACAGGAAAAAGAACTGGCCAAGGCCAGAGAAGAATTACGGGCGGCATTGAACGATCTCGGGGCGGCGCGGACGAGCTTGACGACTGTTGAAACTGAAATGCGATCGCTCAAAGCCGAGTTGACGGCAAAAACCGCGGATTTGGACAAAACCAGTGCCGCCCTCGCGGCGAAAGAAAAAGAGTTGGCTGGTGCCAAGGCTGATTTGGCGGCGAATTTGACGATAAAAACCGGGGATCTGGCCAAAGTCGCCGATGCCCTGGCGGCGAAGGAAAAGGAACTGGCCGGCGTCAAGACCTCCTTGACGGCGAAAACCGGGGATCTGGCCAAAGCCGCCGACGCCCTGGCGGCGAAGGAAAAGGAACTGGCCGGCGTCAAGGCGGAACAGGCGGCAATCCGGCGAGAATATGAAAGAAACCTGGCCAGGGCAGGGGACGAGGTCAGGAGCGAGATCACCCGCCTGCGGCAATCCCAAACGGAAAAGCTGGCCGAACTGGACCAACATTGGCTGCAACGCGTGGAAGCGGCCGTCCGCGCCGGCGCCGAACGGGAAAAAACGCTGACCGCGGAATGGGCGAAAACCCGCAAAGGGTTTGAGGACAGGCTGGCGGATCAGGAAAAGCGGCTGAATGCCGCGCTTGAACAGGCCAAGCCGGCAACGCCCCCTTCCGGTAAAGGAGCGGAAGGCCGTTCGATCAGCAGGATTGTCGAACGGATGCCTGACGGCCAGACTCTCCTTATTCCCGTTGGCGTGGAATCCCGGGTGAGCCAGGGAATGAAATTCGACGTGTATCGACGCGAAAATGGCGGTCGGCGCTATATCGGCGGCGTCAAGGTGATACGGGTTCTCGACGGATGCTCGCTCGTGGTGTCCACTTTCTCCGAAACCGAGGTGGCGACATGTCCCGCCACCGGACGGGCGGTCCTTGAACTCGGCGCCGCATTCAGCCCATTCGCCGCCGGTCCTGACGGCAAGGCGTTGCCGCTTCAGACCGCCGCCGGCGTCGGCCTGCCGCTCGAGGCCCCGGCTGTCGGCGATCTCCTGGACAATCCGTTCTACGATCCGGGCCGTCGTCTGACGTTCGCCATCGATCCGGCTCTGGCGGGCGACGCCACCGTGATCCGCATTATTGAAACTCTTGGGGGATCGCCCCGAACCGGCGCCGAAGCGGCCAGGGCCGACTTCCTGGTGGCGGCGGACGACGCACAGGCAGCCACCGCTTCCGGCGGTCCGCGACGGGTTCTCCTGGCGCATCTTCGGGAATATCTCGATCCGGAATTGACGGCCCCGCGGAAATAGAGAACAAGCCCTGAGCGGAAATATCCTTCCTTGACGGGCATTGGCTTTGGCTGGAGGCGCATCGAACTCTGGCGAAAGCCTGTCAAGGTTTTTAGTGCTTCCGGATTCGGGATCAAGGCGGAGTATGCTGCAAATATCCAGGGTGCTCATTTTCACCGCGGCGGCGGCGCTGTCCGTTCCAGGCCTCGTTTTGGCCGAGGAGGAGTTGGCCCACGCCATCTTCATCAAGGTCAACGGCAAGACCATCACCCAGGATTACGTGGTCGAGGCCGTGAAGTACCTGGTCAAGCGGGAATACAACGACACGCCGCCCGAAGACGAGGAGGAAATGGACAACCTGCAGAAGGCCGCTCTGCGCGACCTGATTCGGGCGGTGCTTGTTCACGACGAGGCGAAATCCCTCGGGGTGTCGCTCGCGCGGGATCGGGCGCGCCGGCTGGCGGGAACGTCCGGCCTGAAACCGGAGGAAATTAGTCCCACCATCCGCCGCATCCTCGAATCGGAGGAGCTTTTCGAAGAGGTGATGCTGGCGTCGGGGACGCCTGTCCCCTCGCCCTCGCCAAAGGAAGTCAAGGAATTCTATCTGAAGAACCGGGCGGAATTCCGCACCAATGCCCTCGTCATCGTCCGCACCATCTTCCTGCCTGAAGACGGCTCGCGTCCACAAGCCTATTTCAAGGCCAGAGCCGAGGAAATCATGGACCGGCTCCTGGGCGTCCCCTATCCCCAGCGCACCGACGCCTTCGACAAAACCGCCAGGGAGAATAGCCAGGATATCTTCGCCCGCTTCGGCGGACTCCTCACCGGCGCCAGTTCCGAACGCTGGATCCCCAAGGATATCAACAACAAAAACGCGGACGGCACCGACATCTTCCCCCAGGCGATGGTGGATGCCATCCGCCGTTTCAGTTCCAGGGGCGAAATCCGCCTGGCGGTCAGCGCCGAAGGCATGCACTTGATGTACTGCGAAGACATGCGGGGAGGGAGAGACATCCCCTGGAGCGAAGCGGCCCAAATCATTGATTATTATCTGAGGCAGAATGCGCGCAATCGCCTCATGCGAAGCTGGCTGAACCGGATTTACGACCGCTCCGATATCCGCTGGCACGACGGAACGCCTTATGAGCGCGAATTGCTGACCGGAATTTTCCTTCCCTCCGAGCGGGCCGAGCGGGACAGATAGCGGCGGATTGCCGCCGCCGGCAAGCATGGGCGATGCACGCCGACTGGTGCTCCGCAAAGTCCCGCGCTTCGATGAGGGCTTTGCGGGGCATGCCCCGATTTATCCAGGTTCCGCTTTCGGGGAAATGGATTCCTTTTCGGCGCAGGAGGCCGATTCTGGCGCAAACGGACTTCGATATTCACACGGGCAGACTTTTCAAACCACTATCATGCCCGTTCTGCGGGCACGTGTTTCGACTTGAGGCGCCGGCCGCCGGAGTCCTAGTTCACTGTCCTGCCTGCGGGCGGTTCGCCCGGAGTGGGGAAGGCGCTTCCCGGCCGGACCCGCTGCCCGGCGACGGCGAAAACCTCCCGGGTTCCGGCCGCCGGATAGGCGACTACGATCTTGTTCATGAAATCGCCCGCGGCGGCATGGGCGTGGTATACCTCGCCCAGCATCGGGTTCTTCGCCGGACGGTGGCGTTGAAACTCCTCCGGAGCGGCGAAAACGCGAGCGAAGGGGAACGCGACAGG
>JAITKH010000370.1 GCA_031278535.1 Planctomycetota bacterium
CGCTTCACGGTGGAAGGAACGGTGGTGCATGGCCAGGGACATGGCCGAAAGCTGGGGTTTCCCACCCTCAACATCGACCCGCATCATGAACTCCGTCCTCCTCCCGGAGTGTATCTTACCCGGACCAGAATCGGTGGCCGGACGCTTCCCTCTCTCACCAATATCGGCCGGCCGCCCACCGAAAGGGAAATCGAGACCGGACTTTCCGATTTCCTGATCGAGACGCATCTTCTCGACTATGAAGCCGATCTGTACGGCCAAAAGGCCGAAATGGTCTTCGTGCGGAAAACCCGGGATGTCAGGCGCTTCGTGCGCGAATCCGATCTGGTGCGCCAGGTGCATTCGGATCTCTTGCAAGCCAGACGCTGGTTCGCCGAACACCCGGAGAACTGAAACATGGGGAGAATACAGGTATTACCGGAAACTGTCCAGAACAAAATAGCCGCGGGCGAAGTGGTGGAAAGACCGGCATCGGCTGTCAAGGAACTGGTTGAAAACGCCCTCGACGCCGGCGCGACTTCCGTCGCCGTCGAACTGGACGAGGGCGGCCATCGGCTGATCCGGGTCTCGGACGACGGCCGCGGCATGGACGAGGACGACCTTGTCCTTGCCCTTCAACGCCATGCCACCTCGAAAATACGGGATGTCGACGACATCTTCCGCATTGCTTCCTTCGGCTTCCGGGGAGAGGCGCTGCCCAGCCTCGCGTCCGTCTCGCGCCTGAACGTCGTCAGTTGCCCCGAAGGCGGAGAAGAAGGCCGGGAAATTGCCGTGGAGGGCGGCAAGATCATTCGCCTTTCGCCCGCCCCGGCCCGGCGGGGAACCCGGGTGGAGGTGCGGGACATCTTTTTTAACACGCCGGCCAGACGGAAATTTCTCAGGCAACCCTCCTCCGAAAGTTCCCGGACCGGCGAAACGCTTACCCGCCTCGCCCTCGGCAATCCCGAAGTCGCCTTTCGCTTTCAGGCCAACGGGCGCCTCCTCATGGGAGTCCGGCCCGCCGGTTCCCAGATGGAACGGGCTGCCGATCTGTTCGGCCGGGACGAGGCGGTCCGCTTCACGCCCTTCGCGCTCGACGCATCCGCGGGACTGTCGATTTCCGGCTTCTTTTCCAGGCCGCCCCGCAGTTGCCGAAATTCCCGCGACATTTACATCCTGGTCAACCGGCGCTGGATACGTTCTCCAGCCCTGGCCCGGGCCATGGCCGACGCTTTCCAGGGGACGCTGCCGCCCCGCGGGTATCCCTTTGCCGTCGTCAATCTCGACATCGATCCGGCCCGGGTGGACGTCAACGTACATCCAACCAAGGAGGAGGTGCGCTTCGAGCAGGAGAGCCTGGTAATCGGTGGACTCAGGCGCGCCGTCAAGGAGGCGCTGGCGCGGCTCGCCCTGGCTCCCGCCATCGTCTCCCTGGCGGCTTTCCCTCAGGCCGGAATGGAAAAGGCGGTTATGCCCCGGACGGGGAAACACGAACCGGGAGGGTGGCCGGACGCTCCGCCCGATTTCGCCCTCTCCCGGCATGACGGCGCCACCCCTCCTGGCATGGCGGCGGCGGGAGATCGCCTCCATGCCAGCTTTCCGGAAACAATCCGGACAACGCGGGCCGCGGCGGAAACGGTTCGGGACAAGACGGCCGATCCCGATCCCGCTTCCCCGACACAAGCCGGGGCGCGGCAAAACGATACCCTCTCCCTGGGCCATGCAAGCCGGCATCGGATATTGGGGCAGGCGGGCGGGCGCTATATTCTGGTGGACGGCCCCGGCGGCATCCTGCTGATCGATCCCCATGCCCTGCACGAGCGCTGGAATTATGATCGGCTGCGGGAAGAGAGAACGCGCGGAGCGGCTTCGCGGCGGCTCGTCCTGCCGCTGGACGTCGAACTTTCTCCCGCCGAGGCGGGCGCCGCCCCGGAAGCGGTGCCGGAACTGGCCGAACACGGGTTCGAACTCCGTCTTGTCCGCCCGAATCTTCTGCGGGTGCTGGCCTGCCCCGAGTTCATCAAGCCCGGCCAAGTGGAAAACCTGCTGCGGCAGCTCCTGTCGGACATCGACGAAGGGCGGGCCGGAGACGCGGTCGAAACCGCCCGCGATCACCTGCTCGCCTCCCTCGCCTGCCGATCATCGGTACTGCTCGGGCACGCCTTTCCGGAAGCGGAGATGCTGGCGCTTCTCGATCGGTTCTTCAATCAAGGCCAGCTTCCAACCTGTCCGCACGGCCGTCCTACCGCAATCCGCATAGGCTGGGAAGAATTGGCAAGACGATTCGGCCGCTCCTGATCCGTCGCTTCACTCGGCGGCGCGGTCTTGCCGCATGTCCTGCAAGGCGGCCAGTCCCAGATAGAGAGAACAGACGAAAGTGGCGAGATCGGACAGCGGCTGGCTCAATTGAATGCCAAGGATGCCCAGCCACGGAGGGAGGGCGAAGAGGAAAGGAATCATGAACAGCCCTTGCCAGGCAAGGGCGAGGAAACTGGCCGGCTTGGCCCGGCCGATGGTTTGGAGCAACATGTTGTTGAGAATTATCCAGGCCACCAGCGGATAGGTAAGGCAACGAAGCCGGAGCGCCGTTCCGCCGATTCCGATGACCTCCGGATCGTCCGCCCGAAACAGGGCGATGATCTCCGGCGCGAAGAAATACCCGGCCATCGCCATGACCGCCAGCGCACAGGCCGAAGTTTTCAGGCAAAACCGGAAAGCCTGTTTGACGCGGGAATAGGCGCCGGCCCCGTAGTTGAAACCGCACACCGGCTGAAAGCCCTGCCCCAAGCCAATGAGGGCGGCATTGGCGATCATCGTTATCCGTTGAACCACCGCCATGGCGGCAATGGCCGGATCGCCGAAAACGCCGGCGGCCTGGTTCAGGCATACCGCCGCCACGCTCATCATGCCCTGCCGGCTGAGCGAAGGAAAGCCGCCTCGGGAGATTTCCCGCAAATGCTCCCAATCCGGCGCAAACAGTCCGGGAACGATCTGGATGTTGCCGCCCCGGGCGCAGTTGAAAAGAAGCAGGAGAAAACTCACCCCTTGGCTTACCATGGTGGCAAAGGACGCTCCAGACACGCCCATGTCGAGCCAAAAGATGCAGATGGGGTCGAGGACGATGTTGAGGAACGCGCCCGAAAGCATGCCGAGCATGCCGTGGAAGGCGCTTCCCTGGAAGCGGAGCAGGTTGTTCAAGGCGAAACTGCCGCAGGTGAGGGGCGCCGCCAGCAGGATGAAGGCAAGATATTCGAGCGCATGCGGCAGGATGGTTTCGGTGGACCCGAGAAAGACGGCCACATTCCGAATGCGCGCGATTCCGAGGATCGCGATCAGCGCCCCGAAAATCAGCGACAGCAGGAAAGAGGTGGCAGCCATACGGCCCGCCCGGCCGAAATTCCTGGCGCCGAGCTGGCGGGAAATGCTGTTTCCCCCTCCCTGGCCGAAAAAGAAGCCTACGGCCTGGATGATTGCCATGAGGGGAAACGCAATCCCTACGGCGCCGGTGGCCGAAGTTCCGAGCGAACCGACAAAATAGGTGTCGGCCGTGTTGTAGAGGGCGGTGACAAGCATGATGGCCACGGTGGGGCCGGCGAGCCGGATCACCAGCATCTCGACTGGATCATGGGTCATGCGCCGCCGCTTTTCCTCAAGCCCGGAATCGCCGGCTTCGGAAATCATCGCCACGCTTCGTTTCTCCTTCCTCCGGTGCGGTCCGACACCTCAAACCGACAGCCGTTCCATGAACGCCTCCATCCGAGTGCTGGTTCTCTCGTCCACCCGACCCGGTCGGTCGGCCTCGACAGTCAGGATCGGGAGGTGTATCCGCTCGCGCCATAGCCGATCGTGCATCAGGCGATGGCAAAACGACTGGACATAATGCACAAGCCCGACCGCCGAACGCACCCCGGCCATTGTCCGGACGTCCTCGATGCGGGAAAAAACGTCATAGGGATAGGTGTATCCCAGGTATGTCTCCGTCAGTCCGCGGCCAATTCCATGCAGCAACGCGTATTGGCGGGGCGTCTCATGATCGACGAAACGGGCGCCAAGGCGCTCGAAGACATCCCAGAGGTCGGACAGGATGGCCGGTACGCCGGCCGACACCAGGCGGACGGAAGGGCGGACAGTCTCGGGCGAAGTCTTCGCCTTTACCAGGATGGCTTCCAGTTTCCGGCGGCATTTGTCCGGATCGCCAAAAAAATCGGAGGTGTTCAAGAGGCCGGCGAACAAATCGCCGGAGGCGACTCCGCCCCCGTCCGCCAGGCGAAAAAGCTCTCCTGCCAGGGAGCGTATCGCATCCAGGGCCGGCTTCACCGCTTCGGCGGCAGCCAAGGTGGTTCCGAGCGATTCGGCAAAACGGCGGAGTTCCCGTTCCAAATCTCCGGCTCGGCGCGACGGAGGATAGACGAAACGGTGAATTTTCACGCCCTCGCTTTCCAAAATCTCGCAGAGGGCCAGGGTGTGGGAGCAGTCGCCGGACACCACGCCCACGACCTCCTTCAGGCCGAGATGATGGACCGCCCCGTACAGCCCCCGGGTCCAGGCGCAAACGGAGGACGGGATGCCGGCCCGTTCGGCGAAGGCCACCATGGCGGCGGCCTCCGGGCTGGCGACGAAAATGTTGTTCAAATCCACCGGCCGGCGCCCGGCGGCAAACAGTACCTCGACCGGGACGGTGGTGGTGATTCCGATCACGAAAAAGTTCTCCGGAACGCCTCTTCCAGCGGTACGGCCGGCGCCCATCCCAAATCCCGCCGCGCCCGATCGACGCGAAACCAGTGGCTGCGGGCCAGTTGACAGGCGAGAAAGCGGGTCATGGGCGGATCGTCATGGCGGCCAAGGAAAGCGTATGCGGCCTCGAAAAGCCGGCCGATCGCGTATGCGATCGGGAAGGGCAGGCTTTTTTCCACCCTCGCCAAACCCGTGGCCGTCAACGCCCGATTGATGAAATCCCAGCAGTTCACCGGGTCCGGCTCATTGATGAAATACGCTTTTCCGGCAATGGCTGAATTCGGCTCCAGGCGATCCAGGGCAAGAACGTGGGCGTCGGCGGCATTGTCCACATAACAGACGCTCACCAGATTTTTCCCCGCCCCCACCCGGCGCAAACCTCCACTCCGGGCGCGGGCGAACAGCTTCGGGAAAAGTTGCGTATCGCCCGGCCCGAACATGAGATGCGGCCGGAGCGACACGGTGGCGAAGTTTGGAGAGTTGCGGGCGAGAACGGCCCGCTCGGCCAGCGCCTTGGCGGCGGCATATGCACAGAGATGTTTTTTTGGATACGGCAGATTCTCGTCCCCGCCCTCAATGTCGCCGCCGGCGCATACGGCGGAAGGACTGCCGACATAAATAAATTTTTGTACGGCCAGGGCGACGGCCGCATCCAGCGCGTTTTTCGTTCCTTGCACGTTGACCGCGTACTGACTGTACCGGGCAAGGCCGATACCAGGCTGGGCAGCGGCATGAACCACGGCCTGACAGCCTTCCATGGCTTGTCGAACCGCATCCGGGTCGAGGACGTCGCCCCGGCGGCAATCGGCGCCAAGCACCGCCAGTTCCGGGTATTCCCTTCGCCCGAAAACGCGCACCGCCGTCCCTCGGGCCAGAAGGCGTTTCACCACCCGGGAACCGAGAAATCCTCCTCCGCCGACGACGAGAACCGGCTCGGCTCTTCCTGTTCCAGCCGGCCGGGCGGCGGCGCCTGCCAGTTTCACCGATGGACCATGCCGTTCGTGATCCCCATGAGGGCGACCGCGGCGAAGAAGGCCGCGACAGAGAGGGAGTTCGTTCCGGTCCGGACATCGCCGATCTGTTCGGTCCCGCCGCCATCCCTCTTCCCGATCTCCCGCTTGTTGCCCACGTCGCTCCTCCTTGTGCCATGCGATAGGATGAACAGAATAATTCCCGTCGCGGGGAAACCGTCGTCATTGTATCGCGCCCGGTTCCTGCGTCAAGCGGCGCGGAGCAACTCCAGGATCATTTGATTCTCTTGGATTGTCATCGGTAAAATTTGAAGGCGAGGCGTTGGAGAAGGCATTGGCTGAACGGACGCAATCGGCCCAAGGAGGCGATCCTCGTCCTGGACGGCAAGACCTTGCGCGGCAGCCATCAT
>JAITKH010000026.1 GCA_031278535.1 Planctomycetota bacterium
GATCACAAGAAAACGCGCCATCCCCGGCGGGCGGGACGCGGGAGGAAAACCGGCCGCCTCGGTTTTCGGGATCTGGCTTTCCGATTGGGGCACTCACAACGCCCTTATTCTGCTCGCAATCCTGTTCGCCTACCCGTTCCTGCTCGAACCGATCGGATTCGCGATCATGGGGTTCCTTGCCGTCTTTGTCATAACCTGGCGGTTGCGGGCCGGGTTGGCGAAAAGCGCGGCGTTCGCCTTGATTTCCGTCACGGCGACCATGTTTTTCTTCAAATACGCCTTTTTCATCGATCTTCCGCCCGGACTATGGTCGCCGACCGCGAGTTTTGGTTTCTTTTCGTTGTTCAGATGACTATTGCCGACGTCCCGCCGGGATCGAAAGGGAAGCGCCATGACGCAATGGGCTCTGCTCTCTCCCGACATCCTCCTGCCATGGATACTGTCCATGCTCCTTGGCGTCGTCGTCGGCGCCACGCCCGGCCTTTCCGCCACCATGGCTGTCGCCTTGATTATCCCCATGACGTATTACATGACGCCGCTGGCCGGGCTCGCCATGATCATCGGCGTCACCTTCACCTCCATTTTCACCGGAGACATTCCCGCAACGCTGATACGGATACCGGGCACTCCCGCTTCCGGCGTGGCGGTGCTGGACAGCCACGAACTGGCGAAACAGGGACGGGCCACCATGGCCCTCACCCTCAACCTTCTCTGTTCGGCAATCGGAGGATTCCTTGGCGTCACCTGCCTCGTGTATCTCTCGCCGCCATTGTCCAAAATAGCCTTGCGCTTTACGCATTTTCAATATTTTTGGCTCGGCGCGTTCGGCCTGAGCGTCAGCGCGGCCCTCAGCATGAAGGCGCCCTTGCGGGGGGTGATTTCCGCCTGTCTCGGACTCCTGGTCTCGACCGTCGGCGTCGACGCCACGACCGGATACCCCCGCTTCCATTTCGGCAATGCCGATCTTTCCGGCGGCATTTCGTTCGTACCCGCCATGATCGGCCTTTTCGGCGTGTCCGAGGTGTTGAAAAGCGTCCATTTTCCTTCCACGCTTCAACGCCGGGCGGTTGACGCGCAAAAGCGGCCGGGCGAATTGCGCGAAGTTTTTCACCATATCGCCTGGAACAAATGGCTGATCCTCAGATCGTCGATCCTGGGGACGGTGGTGGGAGCGCTGCCCGGAGCCGGGGCCGACATCGCCGCCTGGTTTTCCTACGGAGTCGAGAAGAGGCTTTCGCGTGAATCGGAGAAATTCGGCTCCGGCCATGTTCCGGGCGTAATTGCGCCGACCAGCGCCAACAATGCGGCTGTGGCCGGAACCTGGATCCCGGCGCTGGTGTTCGGCATTCCCGGCGACAGCGTCACCGCTCTGGTCCTTGGGGCCATGATCATGTATAACATCAGGCCCGGCCCCATGATCTTCGTTGAAAACGCCGACATTGTCAACGGCCTTTTTTCCATAGCCTATATCTCCCAGATTCTCCTGATCCCCGTCGGCTATCTCGGGATACGGGTGTTTGCATGGCTGCTCAAGATGCCGAAAAACCTGGTCATGGGCGGCGTCGTCCTCTTTTCCATAGTCGGTTCCTTCGCCATTAACAACAATCCTTTCGACATCCTGATCATGACCGTCTTCGGCGTCGCCGGGTATTTCCTGGAGAAGAACGACATCCCGCTCTCCCCGATGATCCTGGGAATAATCCTTGGCGGAATTCTCGAGAACAATCTCCGCATAGGGTTGTTGAAAAGCGACGGTTCGATCCTGCCGTTCGTCGACAATCCGTTATGCATATTCATGATTCTTTGCGTCGTCTTCGTTTTCTCCGGGGACGCGATCATCCGCGCCGCCTCAAGAGCGGGCATAAAGGCGATCAGAAAAAAATGATTGCCTGCCGCAATGTCGTTTTCGCGTGGAAACGCGATGGGAACGGTTTTTCATGGTACTTGATTGGGAGGAAGGAAAATGCGGAAAACGATTCTGTTGTCGATTTGCGCCACGTTTCTGTGTGCCGTTTCCGCCCTGGCCGGAGACTATCCCGCCCGGGCGGTCACCGTGATTTGTCCCTACAATCCCGGCGGGGCAACCGACCGCATCGGCAGGTATTTCGCCGAAGCGCTCCAAAAGGAAATCGGGGTGCCCTTCAATGTCGTGAACCGCACCGGCGGCAATGGCGTGACCGGCCATAACGCCCTCGCCATCGCCCGTCCGGACGGCTACACGTTGGGGCTTATCACCATGGACATAGCCACGCTCAAGTTCATGGGTTTGACCGAGCTTACCCCGGACGATTTCGCTCTTATCACCCAATGCTCCCTTTCCATCCCCGGCTTCATGGTCGCCAAAGACTCCAAATACCGTACCTTCCAGGAAGTCATCGACGATATCCGGGCCAAGCCGGGCCAACTCCGGCTGGTCGGCACCACCGTTTCCGGTCCGTACGATCTGATGCGTCTCACCGTCATGAAAAAACTTGGACTCAAGGCCGACGATGTCAAGTTCGTACCCACGACCGGAGGCGCCGCCGCCGTGGTTGAGCTCATGGGCGGACATGCCGATCTTGCCGTCGTTGCCCTCGGCGAAGCGGTCCCCCAGCTTCAATCCGGTGAATTCAGGTGTTTAGTTCACAGCGGCGAAGGACGCCTCGCCGCATTCCCGGACGTATCCATCCTAAAAGAAATTGGGATCGATGTGTCGATGGTTGCGTCGGTTGGCATAGGCGCCCCAAAGGATACGCCCCGGGCAATCCTCGATTTTCTGCAAAAGAAGATTGATGCAATTCGCGCAACGAAAGAGTTTGCCGATTTTCTGGACGTCAACGGATTCGCGGTCGGCACCAATAGCGGCGACGCCTATGCGAAGAGTCTCGCCCAGGTCGCCATTGACGGCAAGGAAGCGATGGAATATGCCGGGTATCTGAAAAAATAAGAGGCGGATCGGCGGCGGATGTTTCCCCCGCCGCTTGCCGCCGGATCCGTGATTCGGTTCGGCCACTCCGGACCGAATCACGGATTTTGCGCAGCGTTCATTGCCGACGGGTATCAGGATGCAGAATTACGGCATTATCGATCTTTTTCAGAATGTCAGCGTCACCCGCCCTCCGGAACAGGTGGTCCAGCAGATACGCGTCCTCATAAACAAGGGACTGCTGAAACCCGGCGACATGCTTCCGCCGGAGAGGCTGCTCGGCGAAAAGCTCGGGATCAGCCGGGGACATGTCCGCGAGGGCATAAAGACGCTGGAATTGTACGGGATAGTCAAGTCCTGCCAGGGACGCGGGACGATGGTGACCGATCTCGGCATTCAGACCATGAGCGGGGTTCTTGCCAATCTCCTGAAAATTACGATCGACGACATCATGGCTTTCGCCGACACCCGCATCCTCCTGGAAACCCACGCGGTCAGGCTGGCGGCGCAAAACCGCACGGAACGGGACAAGGAGGGGCTGCTGGAAATAACGGAGCGCATGAACGGCATTGGAAACAACACCGCGCTGTGGATGGAGCTGGATCTCGGCCTCCATATCAAAATTGCCGAGGCGTCGCACAATTCCGTCCTGGCGGAATTGATCAAATTCATGACCCCGAACATAATGGGGTATTACCGCAAATTCTTCGCCGATCGCATCATCGTCACCATACCGATTCACCGGAAAATCGTCGGGTACATCATATCGGGCCGATCCGACAGGGCTGCCGTCCTGATGCACCGGCATCTGATGAATTCGCGGAAGGTTTTTGCCGACGGCCTGGGGCCGCAAGCGGCGACAAAAAGCCGTGAAAAACGGCGCCGGACTCACAATGGGGGAAAAGTGCCCTTTTCCGCATGATTGCGTTTCCTTCCTCGGTATCCTGGCGGACACGCACCGGCAATCATCGCAAGGATGAAAAAGGTTGTGGAATTTTTGTTGGGAGATTTGAACCGACGGGGACGGTACAAAATACACTGCCGGCAGCTTGAAATTGCGTTTTTCGTCCGGAGGGGCTTTTCACAATTTCGAAATTCAAAGGGCAAAGTCAATTTTGTAAAACTCAAGCTATCAATTTGAACCGAAAGGAATAAAACATGGGCAGAAATCTGCGACGGGCAATTTTCGCCGGCTTGTTCGTCATGGGCGGGCTGGCCCTGGCGGGAGAGTTCATCGTCAAGTGGGCCGACACCCAGGGTCCCACCCACCCCTCGGTCGTCATGGCAGAAAATCTCTCCAAGACACTGGAGGAAAAAAGCGGGGGCAGGATCAAAATCCAGGTCTACCCCGCCGGACAGTTCGGCTCCGCCCGGGAGTTGATCGAGGGCGTGTCCCTGGGCATGCACGAGGTGGTGCCGGACGGCCCGGCCATGGTCGGGCAATTCGTCCCCTCCATCGGCATCACCGAGGCGCCCTACGTCTGGCGTGACGCCGACCACATGATCAAGACCTTCAATGGACCCATCGGCGAGGAATTCAGCAAGGAATTGATCCAGAAAACCGGCATGCGCATCATCGGCGCCCTTTACTACGGCGCCCGCCATATCACCTCCACCAGCAGGGAAATCCGCCACGTCAAGGACCTGGAGGGCTTCAAGCTCCGCACCCCCGAAAGCGACATTTACGTCGCCATGGCCGACGCCTGGGGCGCCAAAGCCACCCCTTCCAGCTTCAACGAACTCTACCTCGCCCTCAGGCAGAACGTTGTCGACGGCCAGGAAAACCCCATCCCCACCATTGTCTCCGCCAAGTTCAACGAAGTCCAGAAATACCTTGTTCTCAGCGGCCATATCGTCGGAACCCGCATCGTCCTCATCAACGAGGCGTTCTGGCAGAGCCTGGGCAAGGAACTTCAGGACATGTTCAAGGAGGAGTTGGGCAAGGCCAGCGAGTGGCACAACAAGGCCATCCAGGAACAGGAACAGGCCTTGCTGGCGGAACTCGAAAAGGGCGGGATGATCGTCATCCGCCCCGACATCGAGGAGTTCCGCAAACCGGTGGTGGAAAGCCTTCCCGCCAAATTCGAGTCCAAATGGGGCAAGGGCATGTGGGACAGGATACAGGCGGTGAAATGATCGACAAACGGGAAAAAAAGGAACCATTGCGTTCGGGATCGCCAATGGTGTCCACGGTTGTTTCCGTTTTGTAATCTTTAACAAGGGGAGGGGCGGCGCGAAATAATTTTTGCGTGTTTTCCGGTTGTGCGCCTGGGCGGCGCTGTCTCGCCGCCTCCCGAGCGTAAACGGTACTTTGCGTCGATTAATGTCCCCGTAATTCCCCTGCGTTGCCTAGTGTTCCGTACAGTCTCAATCTTTGATTGAGACTGTACGGGGAGCGCCCCCGGTTCATCCGGTTTCTGCCTACGGGGAAGTGAATTCCCCTTCGGCATCAGAGGTCAATCCCGGA
>JAITKH010000343.1 GCA_031278535.1 Planctomycetota bacterium
CCCTCTTGGCCGCATACCCCCATGATCATTTTGATTACGCGGCGGAAGAGAATTTCGTCACCACCCTTTCCACCGCCGGCTTGCTCAAGGCGGGAATGCAATGAAAGCCGTGCCGGCTCAATTCCTCGACGCGAGAAAAAGGCGGCCTCCCGCCGCCTCTTCACGCTTGCGAACGAAGCCGCCGGTCAGCGTCCGGAACGGCGGCGCCGGTACATCTGGCCAGGCCCCTGCTCCACCAGGCGCTGCATCCTGAGCAGTCCCAGCAGGGCAGCCGTCTTTCCGGCCGGCAGACCGGCGGCAGCCGAAAGATCGTCCGCGCTCCGCCATTCGTCTCCGACCGCGCCAAGGAGTTTTTGCTGATCGCCGCTCAGCTTCGGCGCCGGCACGGCAGGGGCGGCGGCGGCTTCTCCCGCCGGCGTCGGCTTCGGGCCCGGTTCGGTGGCCGCTTCGAACAACTGCGAAGGCGCCGGAGAGGAAATTTTTCCATCCGGAGGCGGCTCCGGACCGGAGTTCCGAACCGCGCCCGGATGGAACAGCCGGCCGATTTCCGCCTTTTCCCGTTCCTTCCGGCGGGTACTCCGTTCGGAAAACTTCGGCAGGGACAGGGACGGGTTCAACTCGGTGAAAATGTCGTCCGGGCGAGTGGCGATGACCGCGCCGTCCCGGATTAGCCGATTGCAACCCTCATGCCCCGGCTCGCCCACCCTCCCGGGAAGGGCGAAAACGGTTCGGCCGATTTCATTCGCCAGCCTGGCGGTAATAAGGGATCCGGAGCGGATTGGCGCCTCGATGACCAGCACTCCAAGCGACAGGCCGGCGATGATCCGGTTGCGGGCGGGAAAGGTTTCCCGCGAAGGGCGGGTGTGCATCGGGAATTCGCTGATGACCGCGCCCGAACGGCTCATCTCGAGGGCCAGATCCCGGTTTTGCCCGGGATACATGTGGTCGAACCCGCAGCCGAGGACGCCTATGGTGCGGCCGCCGGCCGAGAGCGCTCCGATGTGGGCGAAGGTATCGATGCCGAGAGCAAGGCCGCTTACCACCGTGTATCCGCCCCGGGCCAGGGAGGAGGCGAACTCCATGGCGCTGTCGCGGCCATAGGGAGTGGCCCGGCGGGTTCCCACTATTCCCACCGCCACCTGATCTTCCGGCGTCAGGGCACCCCGGACATAGAGGACGACCGGCGGATCGAAGGTATGGAGCAGCGGCTTCGGATAATTGGGATCGTCATAGGGAATGACGGCCACGCCGGCCCTGAGCGCCTTCTCCAGTTCCGGCCTTGGATCCGATTCCGCCGCGCGGAGAATGCCGGCGGCTTTTTCCGGCGTCATTCCCTTCACGCGGGAGAGGTTTCCGGCCGGGGCGCCGAACACGCCGTCGGAATCGCCGAATTCACGGAGCAGGCGCCATAGTATGGCGTTGCCGACGCCGGGAACGGTTTTCAGGCGGATGAGATTTTCCGGCATTTCGGCCACGTCAAATCTCCATGGTTTCGCCGCCGCGCAGGGCAACGACGCCGGGAGGAACGGGGTTCACCAAGTCGGGCAGGAACAGGCCGGCCCGATGCCGATCGATCTCCTCGTCGGTCATGTGGATGAGGAACCAGTGCGCCGGCCCGAGCCTGGCCACGAACGCGCCGGCCCCCGATCCGGCCCAGGGGCAGAGAAGCAGCAAATCGATTCGGCCCAGCGTCGCCGGGTCCATACGGTCGGCATGTTCGTTGTCGGCATCGTGGAAAATGCGGGCTCCGCCCATTTCCAGGAGATAGCTGTTGTGGCCGGAGGCGTGGTAGGTCCTGAAAGAAGTCACGGAAACGGCGTTTACCCTGACGGAGGCGGTTGAAGGCGGCCGCCTTCCCTCCGGCGATTCGAGCACGGCCAGGCGTTCCCGGGGGAGGCGGTTTTCCAAGGGCCGGAGGGCCGCAGCCGGTCCGGCCACGACGGCTCCCGAAGTCCGGGCGGCAACCAGCGTTTCTTCAGGATCCTCGTGATCCGGATGGGCATGGGTAATGAGAATCAGATCGGCTTTCCGCGCCTCGGCTCCACGAAGGGCGGGCGGCCCGCCAACGCCGGCCATTCTCAAAAAGAAGGAGTCGATATACACCTTGCCGCCGGCATTTTCGAGAAAAACGCCGGCATTGCCGGTGGACGTCACTTTTAATCCCACTCCCGTCCTCCCTTCCGCAAACACCCGTCCGTCCGGATCACGATCCAGTCGGCCAGGCGAGCTGGCCGCCGGCAAGCGCCGCCGCCAGGGACAACAGGCAGTTCGACGCCATGCATGCAGCCATCCAGGCGATTTTCCCTTCGCGCCAAAGGCCGGCCGCCTCGACGCTGAAGGCGGAAAAAGTGGTGAAGGCGCCGAAGAAGCCGACAAGCGAAAAGCAGCGGAACGCGTCGTTGTACCCCGCACCCAGGCGGACGGACCGGGCGGCCAGCCAGCCGGCGGCAAAGCTCCCTATGACATTGACCGACAAGGTGGCGAAGGATATGTCCTTCCCCGACGCCGGCAGCGCCGCGTTTATCCCGTGGCGGGCCGCCGCGCCGACAGCGCCTCCGATCGCGACCAGCAGCAGATTGAGCACTTTCCCGCCCGTCTCCTTCCGTGCGCGGCCTTCCCCGGCGCCTCCCTCCGGCGTCAGGACGGCGGGGGAAACCGGAGCGCCAGGAAATAATAGCCGATCGCGGCGGCGAACACCAGTCCCGCCGGCTTGAGCACCCGGCGAAGGCTGTCCAGCAGGCCGGTCTTGAAATATTCGTTGGTGACGATCAGGCAGACATGGATGGGGCTGAGCATCATGCCTATATAGCCGCTGGCATATCCAAGGATAATGGTGGAATAAAAATTTTCCGGCAGGGCCAGGGACAGCGCCACCGGGAAACTGGCGCCGATATAGCCCACGGTGATGCCGGTGGTCAGCCCGGAGACGAAGGGGATGACGACGACCAGCAGGACGGCCGGAATGCCGAAAACGTCGAGCTCGGCGCGGATGCGCTCCATGAGGAGGCCGCCGCCGGGAAGCCGCGCCTCGATAAAGGCGCCGTAAATCCTGGCCAGGATCACGATCAGGACCAGTCCCCCCACCCGTTTGGAAAAGATCGCCCTCCCCCAGGCGGCGAGGGAAGCCGGGCGCTGGATTTGCAAGACGAAAAGGCCGGCAATCACGCCGACGACCATGGGCAGGTACTTGTTGAATCGTCCCATGGCCGGAACCGCCGCCAGGAGGATGAGATAGACGGCAATCACCGCGATGATGGGGAAAATCAGCGGCAGGAACGCCTTGTCGGCCGGGCCGCGGGAAACGGGAGGCCCCTGGGGAACGTCCCGGAGGATGAACCACCAGGCGCCGGCGACCGCCGCCAGGAAAAGGGGAAAGAGGAGCAGGGAAAACATCCACACCGAAAGGCCGGACATGTCCACCGCCAGGAGTACGCCGGGATAGAGCGGCCACCAGAACTCCCAGATATGCCGGCACCAGTAGTTGACGCAGGCCTTTCGTTCGGCGTCCAGGTTCCCCGCGTCGTCCGCGTCGTCCACCAGCGGGGCGGAAAACAGCGCTCCGGCCGGCATGGGGAGAAGCCCCACCACCGCCGGCAGCGCCAGCAACGTGCCGCGCCGGGACAGGCGGGTCTTGAGAGAGCGCGCCAAATCCTTCATCATTCCGGCTTCCGCCATCATGAAGCTGAGGCAAATG
>JAITKH010000106.1 GCA_031278535.1 Planctomycetota bacterium
CGTCTACCTGATGGGCGGCAAGGGGAACGGGCTTTCCGGGCGGACGGTTACGGTGGTCAGGGACGCCGACGGGAAGGACTGGATATCGGAGGACCGCCACTACCAGGCCAGCAAGACCAGGGACAATTATGTCGACCCCACGGTGGAGGACGATTACATTCTCGAACTCCCCGGCGACGAAGAGCTCGAACCCGAGGAAGATGAAGGCGGCGATGCCGACAGCGAAGGCGACGGGGATGACGAGGAGGCGGAAGACGCCGACGTGACTGAGGTGGTGCTGCGGAAAGCCGAGGACATAAAATACATCTATCTCAACCGCGCCGCGGTCAGCCCGGCGGCGACCGCGTACCATGCCGGCACGGCCTTTACCGACTGGTTCGTACGTCCCGACAGTACCGAGACGAAGGCATTTTTGAAAGAGTATGGCGCCGAGAAAATGGCGGAATGGGGGAATCTCTCCCCGATGCCGTTCAGGCAGGCGCCCACCCAGAAATCTCCCTGGTGGAAGATTCCCATCACCCTGAAGGAATGGTGGAAACAATTCTACCTCGATCAGTACACCACGGTGCCGCTGACCGCCGGCGACGATCTCGGAGCCCTCTACCGGCGATCCTTCCCGCACCTGTATTCGGAAATCGTCCGTCCCCAGGCCATGTTCATCCTGACCAGGCCGTGGAAGGCGGGTTCGGATCGGCGCTACGTCCTGGTGCGCGAGTATGTCAAGCGCTATGCCGTTAATCAAACGAACATCAACAAGGGATTTGTCGAAACCGACGCCAGGGACTCCAAGGGCAAGATGCTGCCCAAGGGCAATGTACTGCGCCGGGACATCGAGAAGGTCGCTCCCACCCGGTACACCAAGGATTATCACTGGGAAGGCAATTACACCTGGATTCTCTGCAAGTTCAACATCCGCAAGCTGGGGCGCGTCTGCTTCCACATCAAGGAGGGGACGTTCGTGGGCTGGCACGCGGCGCCGCGCATCTTCCACTGGCAGGAGATACTGGGCTCTTCCGTGGAAAAGCGGACCGACAAGGAGTACCCGGGGGAACCGGCGGTGGACGGGAACCGGCGGATGATCGTGCGCGAGGCGGGCGGCAGGCGCATACCGGTCGGTTTCGACGAACGGTGGCAATACAACGACGGAAAAACCTATACTTCCAACGTGGAAACCAACCTGAAGCACAAACCGCTCGAGGACATGCCGGTGCCGGCCGTCAGGGCGGCGGATTGGGAAAGGGCGAGGTCGGACGGCTTGACGCCCGGCAATACCCCGGACATTCCGGCGGGCCTGGCGCTGCCGGCCAATTCTCCCTCCTGGACCGAAAATGCAACCGGTCGCCCGCTGGTTCCCAATGGCTTTGAAAACGACATGGGCGCCGCCTTCGGCGCGTTCGACAACGATCCGGGGAAGTACCACCCCAACCGGAACATCATCTGGGTTCGGGAGCGGGATCCGGCCGACATCAACGAAAAGACCGGAAAGGCGAAGGGCAGCAACTATTTCAAGAACGCGAAATTCGTGCCCTACCGCAAACTGACCGATTTCGTTTTCCCCTACGCCTTCTGGGACGGGAATGGCTGGAGAGGCCATGACGTGGTCTGCCTGACCGTGGCGGTCGAGGCCAGGGACGAGGTGGAGGTGAATACCGATCTCGTCACGTCGCATATTGAGCACAAGCAGCGCAAGTATCGATACAACGGCATGATTTTCAACGTCTACGTCGCTCCCAACCTGGAGAAGGAACTGAGGCTGACCCGCGACAACGCCATCGTCCGCCAGTGGTGGGAACGCGACGGCGACGAAGGCTTGACCGGGCTCCAGGCCGTCCCCGCCATCTCCACCAACGCCTCGTTCGGCACGGAGCATGATCGGGCCATCACCGCAGCCAATTACGCGAAGCTGAACCACAGCCCGAAGGGCGAGGACCTGAAATCCCGGCTGGACGCCATCAGGCCGGAGGACTATGACACCGACGATGCCTACCACAAAGCCCGCAACGACGTCTACCTGAAACTGGCGGCGATGTATTCGTCGGTCTCGAGCGACGTCGACTATTTCGACGAACTCGTAAAAACTTACGGCGAGGATGACGAGAACCTGGTGGGCAGGGAACTGCTGCCCCATTTCTCCCCGGGATTCCACCGGGTGGCGTTCGGGGACGTCGATCCCAACCGGCTGGCGACGGAATGCCTGGAGAGGGCGGCCAGCGATCCGGCGATCCTGGAAAAATATGCTCTGGAAAAATTGACGGATCTTCCGCCCGGGGAATCGCCGCGGGTGGTGTTCTATTACTCCGACGCCGACCTGCTGGACATCGTCAACGCCGACGAAAACGCGGAATATTTCGAGGAGATGAAGGACGGCGGCAGGGACAGGCTCGAACTGGCGGCGGAATTGATCCGGGACAACAATCCCGATCGTTTCCAGCTTGCCAACGGGGTGACGGCGGAGTTGTGGCTGCGGCCCATTGCCGAGCGCTGGGACCTGGAGGATGTCGGAGTCGGAACCCTGCAGGCGCCGCCGAAGGTGGTGGAGGATCCCGAGAGCGGCCAGCTCCAGGCGTTCGACGATGAGCAAACCGCCTACCGGGTGATCTCCAATCCGCTCCATGCGCGGACGATTGCCGGGGAAATCATCGGTTCCGCCACCCAGACCGTCCCGGTGGTCAAGACGGAGGGTTATGACAACCGGAGGATTGGGTACGCATGGACCGGCACCAGAGGCCAGTTTACCTATGCCGGTTCGGAGGTGATGGAAAAAAGCCTCGGATTCCTGGCCGGCGAGATGGTGCAGGACCAGGCGCGGCCGTCGGATCCGGGCGAAGAGTGGAAACTGAATCCGGCCGTCGACGAAGAAACCGGCAGGCCCGCCGCCATCCCCCACCGGCAAATCCACGGCAAGGTGCAGGCGGACGGCACGCCGGTGGTGGTGCGCGACTTCACCGCGCCAACCACCCGGGCGGCGGTGGCGATGTGCTATCAGGAGTATGAGGGCGAATACCGGGACGGCCAGGGGAACATCATTCCGGTTGAGACCGCCAGGGAGAGAATCCGCAAGCTCTATGGAATGAAGGACCAGCGTTCCTCCATAGGATTCCACCGCTTCGGTCCCGAATCCGACAGGGAACTTGGCCGGGATCACTATGAAATAGTCTCGCTGGGCGTGGCCGGATACAATCCTTACGTGTGCGACTTCGAAGACTCGTGGATCGCCATGATGCGCGACGTGGAATTCGCCGAATCGGAATGGGTCAGGGAATCGGGCGACGAACTGGTGCGGTATGAGAAACCGAATGTGTACAAGACCAGGTTCAACTATGACCCGCGCTTTCTTTTCCTGTGGAACAACGCCCCGGACTTCGTCTTCGACAGGCCGATAGACGGCGCCGGCACCATGGTGGTCAACGGCAACCTGGTAATTCGTTCCCGCTTCGCCTACTACGGCACCCTGGTGGTGCTGGGGGATGTGGTTGTCGATCCCGGCCTGAGAACGGACGAGCTGGTATACGGCGCTTCCGGGAATCCCGTGGACGCCTCGGGCAACCCGCTGATTTCCTCGGACGGGTACTGGTACTACCGCTGGATCAACGTCCGGGATCCGCAGGACACCCGCCTGTCGCGGTATTATCTCGATTTCGAGGGAAGGCCGATACTGGATGAGGACGGCAATCCGAAATCGGTGGAGCCGCTGCGCGAGCACGTGCAGGCCGGCGAGTTCATCCTCCAGGGCAACCTGGTACTGAGAGGGAGGCTGAGGAACCTGACGGTCGACGACTTGCGCGGACCGGCCCCGGCGAACCAGCCGCAGGCGCCGGTGGGGCTCACGACGTCCTACGCCTCCCCAATCGCGACGGACGCGGCGAACGGGGCGTCGACCGCGGCCTACGCCTCGCTTTCCGCCGCCTTCCCCGGCGGGAATGACGGCGGGGAATTCGGCGAGATGGCGGTGGATGCCGCCGACGAGGGGGAAGACGAGGAGGATGGGGAATCCGGGGACGACGATGGGGATGCGCCTGAAGAGGATCCCAAAACGGTGACCGGACGGGTGAGCCTTTTCTGGAGCAACAAGGCCGTCAAGGACACGACCAGCCTCTGGAGCGAGGACAAGACCAGGTATGACCGTCTTTACTGGAACGTCAACACCAGCACCATACCGGTCGATTCGCTCTGGAAAGGCATACCGGACGTCAGCATCAATACGAAAGCCGGAGAAGAATAGGCGGCGGACGGCAATTGACGGGAACAGGCCGGAAGCGGTTTTCCGGCCTGTTCCCTTTTCAGAGGAGGGCATCGGCATGAAACCATACCGTCGCCGTGGAGAAGGTTTTACCCTCGTCGAGGCGACAATTTCCTTGGCGATATTTTCCGCGGTTGCCCTTTCGGGCTATGCGCTGCTTTCCCGGGTGTATGGCGTGGCCCGGCTGGAGGAGAGCCTGCTTCGACTCGACGTCAGCGCCGATCAGGCAGGGTGGCGGCTGTCGGAACTCCTGCGGCCGGCCATTCTTCCCGTCACGCTGGAAAGCGGTTCGAAGGCGGGGACGAGTTACGGAACAATAATCAACGATCCGGCATGGGGATTCGGCCAATATGGCGGCGCCTGGCTCGAAATCCTGAAACAGGGGACGGATTGCCTGGCTTTCGCCCTGCCGATCGATTGGGGAAACGACGGCGATTATCTCGATTCGGACCTTATGCTGGAAATGGGAATAGTTCTCCCCAACGGTTCTTTGGCGGGAGGGGCGAGCTACCATATCGACGGCCTTGGCGGGAATCATTTGGAGAACGACAGGAGCATTCACCAATACCTCGCCCAGCTGAACCCCCTGGCGGATCTCGGTTTGACGCCGGGCAGGAACGATATTGTTCCCGGCGGTCCCCGCTTTAAGGAAGTGTTTGCCTTTCCTCCCGCATCGGCGCTTCGCGCCTTCGCCCTCATCCGTTTCGTCCCCCTCTCCGAAGCCGGTAACCCGAAAACAGTGAAAGAGAGCGAATTGACGGCAGTTCCGGAAGGGTTCGACCTGAACGCCGACGGAGACAAGGCGGACAGCTTCCTTCTCGGTCGCCTGGAAATAGTCTATCCGCCCTGGGTTGGGAATTACGACAGGGACACACTTGACGAATGGGACGAAGCCGGCTTTGCGGATGGGGCGTCGTCCTTCAGCGTTCCGATAACCGAGGACGTGGTGCTGCTCCAGATCAACCAGTCGGAGCAGCCGGACGGCGAATGGCGTCCCATTTTCAGGCTGGAATACCCGGAGGAGGGAAACTTCGCACTCCGGATGCAACTCCTGCTGTTCGACGAAAGTTACCGTCCATTCAGTTCCTCCCGCGCCGTTCCGTATGTGAGCAGATATTACGAAACGCTTGTCCGCCTGCGCGGCATGTAAGGCTGTTCGTGGAGAGAAAGCCGTTGCACGCGCCTGCCGAACGTCGATTGCAAGTCCACTTTGCGAAAGGGATATGCAGATGCGCAACGGTTTTACGATACTGGAGTTGATGATTGTCATAGCCATCATCGCCATCATTTCGGCGGTGGCTGTTCCGAACCTGCTCCAAAGTCGCATTGCGACAAACGAAAGCCTGACCAGGACCGTCATCATGGAAATCGGTTTGACCCAAGAGGTATTCCGCAACAACTTCGATAATATTCACCATGTTTCAGAAGGCGGATATTCACCAAACTACCGTAACCTGTATTATGCCAACCATCCGGATTTGAATGCTCCCATCGCCCTGATTCCCAAGACGTATGCCGATGCCGCCGTTAATGATAATGGGGGATCGGATTTTTTGCCGAGGACCACTCCGGACCTTCCCATTAAACACATCCAAAAACCTTTTAAGCCGCCTTTTGAACACGCTCCCCATAACGGATATCTTTTTGGCAAACCCAATGACGTCAGTGATGCGTGGTTCCAGACCGATTATGCCCTCCTGGCCGTTCCCGCCTCGCTCGGCAATACGGGAAGCACCGTATTTTGCCTGACCTCCGGCGGCTCAGTTTTCGGAAGGCCGGCTATCGATTTTGGCGGATTAAAAGCGAATGATGACGGATATACTGTCTATGGAGCAATAACCGGTTCCCCGGCCGGCGGCAACAAAAGCGGCTGGAAGTGATGGTGAACGCACCTGTAAATGGGCTTTTCAAGGAAAGGAAACCGCCCTTTGCTTTCCTTTATCGTTTTTAGGCTTCGTGTTGCAGCTGTGAATTGTCGGATTCAGGCTTGGCTTGGCAAAAACAACAAACGCGTTGAAATGCGATATCTTGCAATTTTCTTCAAGGAAATCGGGAGGCGGTTGGCCCGATTTCCTTGAAAATCCCACCATAACGTATCCTCATTTCCCGCTCCTTTCTCCGAAACCGGGGCGTTTTCCTGTTCCAAAACGATCACATTCCCCGCTGACAAATTTTGTCAATCGCCGACAAATTTTGTCAGCGATTGTGTAGAATCGGTAACAACCTGAGCCGGAGCGGAGCGGGGCCGATCGCCGGCGGGCCGGGATTTCTTTCATTTACCAATAAAATATCAAGATAGTATGCCGAACGCGGCGGGAAGGCGTGAAAATCGCGCAGCCACTCTCCTTTCCGCCGGGCGCGGCAGGAAATTTTGAAAATCGGACAACCATCTTGCCCAAGGGACAGATAGATTTCCATCGGCTGTCTTCCGTCGTACGCGGCAAGGGAAAATCGCCATTCTTCCCTGTGCCCGGTAGGTGCGCACATATCCCCGCTCCGGCTGTATCACGTCGTACACGATCCGGAAAAATAACAATTTCAGCCTATACCTAGAATATAGGGAAGTTACGTCAACGGCGGGCATGCCCTCCCGTTTGGCATTACGCTTGCCCTTGTCTGTCGTCCCATAGCCTCTCCCATGGAGGTCGGGTATCGATGCGGACGCCGAGGAAGTGCAATGCAAAGCCTTACACCTTGAAAAATCCCCTGAAAAAGGATCGGGCGCGATTGCCCAAGCCACAGCCCCTGTTTGATCACTGACGCATGGAATGAAAGGAGTACACAAATGAAATTCCATGGAACTTGGCCGCAAGGCCCGAAAAAGGAAAGCCGGCGCGGCTCCGCCCTGCTGCTGGTCATGGTGTTGAGCCTGATGATAATCGGCATGGTGACGGTTACGCTCACCCTCACCCGCGAGGGGACAGTCAATACGCGGGAGAGCGTCAATTACGCCCAGGCGGAGGCGGCGGCCGAATACGGCGCCGAGCTTGCCATTTCCCAGCTCACCTCCGGCCTGGTCAAGGACCCGACCGGGAAGACCGTCGTGGGCGACTGGGTGTCGGGCAGCGGCGACAATCCGGCCTTTTTCGTGTCCGATTCGGGGGCGGCGCCGGATCAGCGCCGCATCGGCGGCGTCTACGGCGATTACGAGTTCAT
>JAITKH010000163.1 GCA_031278535.1 Planctomycetota bacterium
CGGGGAGGACGAACTCGGTCCCCTCGCGGACGACCGGGGCCGGACGCTTCCCCTCTTTCGCCACCCATTCCACCCCGGCGCAGCGGAGGGCGCCAAGGCGTCCGGGCCGGTCGCCGGGCAGGAACTCGAGGGTGGTGACTCCCCAGCGCCTGTCGCCCCCTTCCTCGTGGCTGCTGGAATCCCGGCGGATGCGCGGCCATTCCGGCCAGGGATTGTTTCCGTCCCTTTCCTTCGGCGGCTCAGGCAGAATCTCCACCTGCGTCACCGACTTGGCGCCCTGGCGCAAGGCGGTGCCCAGGCAATCGGAACCGGTATCGCCGCCGCCGACCACCACCACTCCGGCGCCGGCGGCGCTCAAGCCGGGCGGCAGGATTTCGATCTCGCCTCCCAACAGGCGGTTCTGGGCCGAAAGATAGTCGGTGGCGAAATGGATTCCCAGAAGTTCCCGGCCGGGAACCGGCAAATCGCGTTTCCGGCGGGAACCGACCGCGAGGACTACGGCGTCATACCGCTTCCGGAGCAGGCCGGCGCCGATATCCTGGCCCACGTCCACGCCGCATTCGAATTTGACCCCTTCCTCCCGCATCACCTCCACCCGCCGATCCAGCACCTCCTTCTCCAGCTTGAAGTCGGGAATGCCGTAGCGGAGAAACCCGCCTGGATTGGCGGCGCTTTCGTAAACGGTAACGGAGGCGCCGGATCGGCACAGGCGCCAGGCGGCCGCCAATCCCGCCGGGCCGGAGCCGACGACCGCGACTCTCAGGCCCAGGCGGACGGCGGGATTGGCCGGTTTCACCCAACCGCCGGCAAAACCCCGCTCGATAATTTCCTTTTCCACCTGCCGGCAAGGCGTAGGCTCCTCGTGCAGGCCTTGTACGCAGGAGCCCTCGCACAACGCCGGACACACCCTGGCCGTGAATTCCGGGAAAGGGCTGGTGGCGAGCAGGACCGCCAGCGCCTTTTCCCAGCGCCCGGCCAGGGCGTGGAGATTCATCTCGGGGATGGCGTTCCCCAGCGGACAGCCGACGGAGTGGCAGAACGGGATGCCGCAGTCCTGGCAACGGGACAGCCCCTCCCGCAACTCTTCCGGCGCGATTCTTTTCTCGACCGGCCTGAAGTCGGCCAGCCTTTCCGCGATCAGGCGGTACCTGTTCATGACGGTTCCTGACATTTTCCCTGTGTCAATTGGTGTATTGCAAGGCGTCGTACCCTTCCTCGCCGGTGCGCACCTTGACGGCGTTCTCCACGTCGTAGACGAAAATCTTGCCGTCGCCGATCCGCCCGGTATGGAGCACCTTCTTCGCCGCGTCGATAACGGCCCGCACCGGCACCTTGGCGACGACGATCTCGATGCAGATCTTCGGCAGCATGTTGGCCGCCACCTCGACCCCGCGGTAGTATTCGGAAATGCCCCGCTGCACGCCGCAGCCCATGACCTTGGTCACCGTCATGCCGGTTATGCCGGCGGCGTGGAGGGCGATCTTCAGTTCCGCGAATTTTTCGGGGCGGGTGATGATTTCGACCTTGGTGAGTTTCACGCCGCTCCTGGCGGGGGATTCGCCGCGCGCGACGGGTTGCGCATCGGCGTAGTCGGGCGCGTGTCCGGCGGGAGCGCCGCCCACCACGGCGCTGTGGCCGCCGTCGGCGAGGAAGCCGGGGTAATCGGAGGCGATGCCGTGCTCCTCGATATCCAGGCCCATGATTTCCTCGCTCGGGGAGACACGGAGGCCGATGGTGTTGTCGATGACCAGGTAGACCATGCCCATGGCGGCGGCGACCCAGACGGCGACGCTGAGCGATCCGAGGGCCTGGATCAGGACCATGTTGAATCCGCCGCCGTAGAACAGCCCGCCGTCGATGGCGAAAACGCCGGTCAGGACGGTTCCCACCGCGCCGCAGATGCCATGGACGCCGAAAGCGCCGACCGGATCGTCAATTCTCAATTTCTTGTCGACGAACTCGATCCCATAGTAGAGGATTATGCCGGAAATGAGGCCGATGGCGACAGCGCCGGCGGGGGTGACGGCGTCGCAGCCGGCGGTGATGCCGACCAGGCCGCCGAGGGCGCCGTTCAGGGTCATGGACACGTCGGGGCGGCCGTAGGCCAGCCAGGTGAGGCACATGCAGGCCAGGGCGCCGGCGGCGGCGGCAAGGTTGGTGGTGACCATGATTTTTGACATCGAGGCCAGCGTGTCGTCCCCGGTGGCGGACACGGTGGAGCAGCCGTTGAAGCCGAACCAGGCGAACCAGAGAATGAAGACGCCGAGGGCGGCGAGGGACAGGCTGTGGCCGGGGATGGCGCGGGAATTGCCCTTGGCGTCGTACTTGCCGATGCGGGCGCCCAAAATCTTCGCGCCCACGATGGCGGCGACGCCTCCGGCCATATGGACGGCTGTGGAACCGGCGAAATCGTGGAAGCCGAGTTCCCACAGCCAGCCGCGTCCCCAGATCCAGTGGCCGGAAACCGGGTACACGATCATGCTCATGAGCAGGCTGTAGATGCAGTAGGCAGAGAACTTGGTGCGCTCCGCCATGGCTCCGGAAATGATGGTGGCGGAAGTGCCGCAGAACACGGTCTGGAAGATCAGGAAGGCGTATCCCGGAAAAGCGCCGAACTTCCCGTCGTAATTCCCCTGGACGAAAAAGTCGAACGCGCCGAAGAGGCTGCCGTCTCCGCCGAACATGATGCCGAAGCCGACAAACCAGAAGGCCAGGGAGCCGATGCAGAAGTCCATCAGGTTCTTCATCACCAGGTTGCCGGTGTTCTTGTTGCGGGTAAGGCCGACTTCGACCATGGTGAAGCCGGACTGCATGAAGAACACCAGCGCGGCGCCCAGGAGTACCCAAATCGTATCGACTGACGAGAATCCCATGTGTAATCCCCTCCCTTTTGTGTGCACCCACCGGACACGGCGGCGTCCCCGTCCGCCCCTGTCCGGTTCAGGCGAATTCGCTTTCAGGTCTGGGCGTGTCGGCGTCGGCCTTGAGCATCTCCCCCAGCACGCGGCGGTATTCCATCGGGAAGACCTTGACGAACCTGGTCTTCTCCCGATCCCAGCTGTCGATAATCCGCCTGGCCGCCGCGCTGCCGGTGAAGAGGGCGTGCCTTTCCAGAAGGCGCCGCAAGTCGCGCTCGTCCCGTTCGTCCATGATGTCGAGATCGACCATTTCCAGGTTGCACCGGTTGTCGAACAGCCCGTCCGAATCGTATACGTAGGCGATGCCCCCGGACATGCCGGCCGCGAAGTTCATCCCGGTGGTTCCCAGCACCGCCACCCTCCCTCCGGTCATGTATTCGCAACCGTGATCGCCCACGCCTTCGACCACGGCCGTGGCGCCGCTGTTCCGGACGGCGAATCGCTCCCCCGCCCGGCCGCAAAGGTAGACCTCCCCCGTCGTCGCGCCGTAGAGGCAGACATTGCCGGCTATCATGCTGTCGCCCTGGGGGTAGCCGGCGCCGGCGGGGGGGCGGATGACTATCCTGGCGCCGGAAAGGCCTTTTCCGACATAGTCGTTGGCCTCGCCCGTGAGTTCGAGCGTGAGCCCGCGCGCGCCAAAGGCCCCGAACGACTGGCCGGCGGTGCCGGTCAGGCGCAGGACCACCGTATCGTCCTCCAGTCCCCCCCCGCCCCTGGCGGCGGCGATGAGGCCGGACGCCCGGGCGCCAACCGCCCGGTCGGTGTTGGCCACCGACGCGGAAACGACAACCGGCTTCCCGGATTTCAGGCAGGCCTCGACCTGGGGAATGAAGAGCTTTTCCAGGCTGGATTCGGGCTTTATCGGCGCCCCTTCCTTCTCGGGTTCGAAGCGGATCGCGTCCCCGTCCGGCTTTGTCAGGAGTCCGGACAGGTCGATCCCCCTCTCCCGCCAGATTGTCGATTCGCCGTTCATCTCCAGCATGTCCACCCTGCCGGTCATTTCCTTGAAGGTCCGGAAGCCCAGGCCGGCCATGATTTCCCGGGCCTCCTGGGCGATGAAGCGGAAGAAATTGACGACATGCCCGGGCTCTCCGGCGAAACGCCGGATAAGTTCCGGATCCTGGGTGGCGACGCCGACCGGACAGCCGTTAGTGTGGCATTTCCGCATCATAATGCAGCCCATCGACACCAGGACGGCGGTGGCGAATCCGAATTCGTCGGCCCCGAACAGCGCGGCCATGACCACGTCGCGGCCGGTCTTCATCTGGCCATCGGCCTGAAGCCGCACCCGGCCGCGCAACCCGTTCAGCGACAGGGTTTGCTGCGATTCGGCAAGGCCGATTTCCCAGGGGGAACCGGCATGGCGGATCGAGGAAAGGGGCGAGGCGCCGGTACCCCCGTCGCCTCCCGATATCAGCACCAGGTCGGCGCCGGCCTTGGCGGCGCCGGCCGCGATGGTGCCGACCCCCACCTCGGACACCAGCTTCACCGAAACCCTGGCCGCCTTGTTGGCCCGCTTCAGATCGAAAATGAGCTGGGCGATGTCCTCGATGGAATAGATGTCGTGGTGCGGCGGCGGCGAAATCAGGGTAACGCCGGGAGTGGAGTTTCTCACCCTGGCGATTTGCCTGTCCACCTTGTGGCCGGGAAGCTGGCCGCCCTCGCCCGGCTTGGCGCCCTGGGCGATCTTGATCTGCAACTCGTCCGCGTTCACCAGGTATTCGATGGTGACGCCGAACCTTCCGCTCGCCACCTGCTTGGTGGCGGATCGGCGCCAGCCGCCGTCCGGATCGCGCCGGTAGCGGGCCGGATCCTCGCCGCCCTCGCCGCTGTTGGATCGCCCCCCGATGCTGTTCATGGCCAGCGCCATCGTCTCGTGCGCCCGGTTGGACAGCGAGCCGAACGACATCGCCCCGGTGACGAAGCGGCGCATGATCGACTCCGCCGGCTCCACCTCCTCGAGGGGAACCGGCTTTTCCGGCTTCCTGAAGGAAAGGAGCCCGCGCAGGGTGAAAGCGGTTTTCACCTGCCCGTTTATGTGTGCGGCATATTCGCGATAGGCGCCGGGGTCGTTTTTCCTCACCGCCCGGTGCAGCAGGGTCACGGTCTCCGGCGTCCACAGATGGCGATCGCCGTCCTTCCGGTAGCGGTACGCGCCGCCGGTCGGGAGGGGTTCCTCCACGGCTGGAGGCGGCTGCAGGCTTTCCACGCTGCGCCGGACGGTGGTCTTCCTGGAATCGCGGTTCAGCCAGAAGGGGCGCGCCTCCCGCAGCCTGGCGGCCGCGTCTTCCTCGATTTTCGCGAGACCGATGCCGCCGACGCGGGAGGGAATGCCGGGAAAATAGCGATCCATCAGCTCCCGGCCCAGCCCCACCGCCTCGAAAGCCTTGGCGCCGCGGTAGCCGCGGAGGGTGGAGATGCCCATCTTGGACATGATTTTGAGAAGGCCCTTGTCGATGGCGTGAATATAGTTTTCGAGGGCGGCCGAGGGACTCAGCCGCTCCGACAGTTCCTGCCGCGCCGCCATGTTGACCACCGTGTCGAAGGCAAGCCAGGGATTGACCGCCGAAGCGCCCACCCCGAAGATGAGGGCCATGTGCGACACCTCCCGGGCGTCGCCGCATTCGCAAACCAGGCCGATCGACACCCGCGAGCCGTCCAGCAGCAGGCGTCGGTTCACGGCCGCCACCGCCAGGATGGACGGGATCGGCAGCTTTTCCGGGCCGGCGTGCTTGTCGGAGAGGACGATGATCTTGGCCCCGGCCCGGGCCGCGTCGTGGGCGTCCCGTTCCAGGCGGGCGAGCCCCCTTTCCAGCGCCTCGCCCGGCTTGCCCTCCCCGGACGGCACGTCAAAAACCGCATCCAGCCTGACGCAACGGAAATCGTCTATCTCCAGGTCGTAGAGCTTGCTCATGTCCTCGTTCGAAAGGATGGGCCGGGTGAGCTTGAGCAGGCGCGCCTGGGACGGCGACTCGTCC
>JAITKH010000013.1 GCA_031278535.1 Planctomycetota bacterium
TCCCGCGATCGAGGATGTGTTGCGGGCGGCGGACTTTGTTTCCCTGCACCTTCCCTCCAGTCCGGAAACGAATCGCCTCTTTGATCTCGCCATGCTGAAAAAGATGAAACCGGCCGCCTGCCTGATCAACTGCTCGCGCGGCAGCATAGTGGCGGAGCCGGACTTGATCGAAGCGCTGCGACAGGGCGTCATCGCCGGCGCCGGCATCGACGTATTCGAGCGGGAACCGCCTGCGGCCGACAATCCGCTTCTGTCCATGCGAAACGTGATTGCCACGCCCCATATGGCCGGGCAGACCAGGGAGTCGCTCGCCCGCATGGGGATTCACGCAGCGATGGGCATTGACGAAGTGCTTTCCGGCAGGGAACCATCATGGCCGGTCAACAAACTCGATTGAATCGCATCTCGGCGAGGACTTACCCCCTACCCTTCCGCAGAGGATTTTGTCGAAGATCGCGCTCTTCCTTTGGCGGTACGGTTATACATTCGGGAAACTTTTCAATCAGGAGGAAAACATGAAGACAATCGGAAAATTCACGTCGTTTCTGGTAATCTCCGTCCTGGCCGGATCAGTCGTTCTGGCGGGGACCTGGCCGGAAAGGCCTGTCGAAGTCGTGACCCCGAGCAACCCCGGCGGCGACACCGACATCAATTGCCGGATATTTCTCAAGTATCTTGAAAGGGAACTCGGCCAGCCCATGCCGGTGGTGAACATGGCGGGAGCCGGCGGCTCCATCGCCCTCAACAACGTCAGGCAGGCCAAGCCGGACGGCTACCGGGCCTTGTTCTTCCATAGCGGGGCGCTGATCAACCACATCATGGGCTTCGTTGACTATTCACTCCCCGAGGCCTTCGAGGTAGCCGCCATGCCGGTCATCGACAAGTCGAACTGTTTCGCCTCAAACGTCAAAACGCCCTATAACGACATCAAGGAACTGGTTGCCTATGCCAGGGCCCATCCAGGCGAGGTGAGCTTCGGCACCGAGAGCGGCTCCTTCACGCATCTTCATATTCTGGCGTTGGTCGAAGCCTCCGGGGCCGATTTCAACATCGTCGACGCCGGCACCGCCTCCGAGAAAACCACTGCTCTCCTGGGCGGCCGGATCGATGTCATCGGCACCCAGTACGGCTTGATGAAACAATACATCGACAGGGGAGAAATCAAGTGCCTCGGCATCCTTTCCGACCAGCGCCTGGCCGGCGCCGAGAACGTCACCACCTTCGCCGATTCCGGCTATGGCCTGGTGTTCGACAAATTCTTCTATATAATTTTCCCAAAGGGCACACCGAAGGAGATAGTCGATCGCTTCAACGCCGCGTCAAAGAAGGTGGCGGAGAATCCGGACTATATTGCCGATTGCAAAAAGAATTTTGTGAACGCCAACTACATGACGCCCGACGAGGCCGTGCGATACATCAACAGCCAGGACGATTTGTACCGGAAATACGAGAAAGCTCTGACCGGCGGACAATGATTCCGAAATCGGCATGGAGCGCACCCCGAAAAGAAAACATCCGGGCGGTGTGGATTCCTTCTATAGATCGCCCGGATAAATCTTATTCATATCGTCATTCAAATGTCTCGATTATCCGGTGAAGCATATGGAATCTGTCAATATGCAAACGGGCAATATTTTTTAGATCATCCAGATGACTTGGTGCGCCGCTTCGTTGTCGCGATTCCATTTTTTAATACTACTGGATTTTTAAAGGAAAACAAAAAACAAACCGCCGTTTGTTTCCTTTATGGTTTCCAGGTTTCGCATCGTGGTTATGAATTACCGCCATGTCAGGCTTCGGGGCCGATTTGACGAAAAGCAACGCACTGGAATGTGAACTCGTACAGTTTCCAGGGAAATCGGGCGGCAGCCGGCTTGATTGTCTTGAAAAGTCCGCAAGGAGGCACCATGGAGAAAAAGGATATGCTGGTCGTCAGCGCCCACGCCGCCGATTTCTGCACCCGCGCCGGAGGTACGATAGCCAAATACGCCGGGGACGGCTGGAAAGTGCAGATCGTTGCGATCACCTACGGCGCGAGGGGCGAATCGGGCGGTTATTGGCAGTCGAATCCGAACGGGACATGCGAAGATTGCGGCGAAGTCCGCCGCCGGGAAGCGCATGCCGCCGCCGAGCGGCTGGGGGCGGCCATCGAATTTTGGGGATATTCCGACTACCCGCTTTATTTCGACGAAGAGCGCCAGCGGCGCCTCACCAGGAAGCTCCTCGATCTCCGTCCGGCCGTCGTCCTCACCCACTGGATACAGGATCCGACGAACTCCGATCATGAAAAGGTCGGAAGGGCTGTTATCGACGCCATATCGAGCGGCGCCCAAATCGGGGCTTTTCCTGCCACGCCGGCACACAATTTTCCCGACGTCTTCTTTTTTGAAAGCACCGTCCCCTATTCGGAGTTCAACCACTTCTCCCCCGATACCTATATCGATATCGGCGATACCTTCGCCACTAAAATGGAGGCGATCGCCTGTTTCACTTGCCAGCCGCAACTTGGGGATTATTACGTCCATTTTGCCAGGCATCGGGGATTCCAGGCGACCAATTGGCTGAAACGAAAAATCGTCAACGCCGAAGCCTTCAAACGTTATCTGCCCTATGTCGGCACGGCCTTTCCGCTCATGGAACGGCGATAAACAAGGGGAGCGCGGCTCCGCGGCCCGAACCGTGAATTTCCGGCAGCGAAACTCTTGGACGCCGCCGGACGGGTTTCGCCACCGACGGCGGATGCCGGCCAGGTGAGTGGAGCAGATTTCTTTCATGGGAAGAAAAGGAGGAGAACCGATGCTGCCCTATGGGAAAATCCCGGTGCGCGAGAAGATGAAAGGCGGCGGGAAGCTGTCGGCGGCCTGGTTGCACGCCTGCAGCAATATAACCGCCGAGGTCGTGGCCGGAGCCGGATTCGACGTCGCCGTCATCGACATGGAACACGGTCCCGGCGATATCAGCTGTCTCGTGGCCCAGATACAGGCCATGCAGGCATATCCCATCGTCCCTTTCGTCCGCGCCCAGTGGAACGATTTCGTCCAGATCAAGCGGATTCTCGACGCCGGAGCCGGCGGCCTGTTTATTCCCTACGTCAACACCCGCAAGGAGGCCGAGGCGGCGGTTGCCGCCGCCCTCTATCCTCCCGCCGGGATCAGGGGCATGGCGAGCAGCACCCGGGCGGCGCACTTCAACGATAATCCAAAGGAATACCTGCAACGGGCCAATGCGGAAATCAGCGTTTTTATCCAGATAGAAACGCCGGAGGCTATCGCCAATCTCGACGCCATCCTCGAGATTGAGCGCCTGGACGGAATAGTTATAGGCCCAATGGACCTGGCCACCAACATGGGACATTTCGCCGATCCCGGCGTCCCCGAGGTTCAATCGGCCATTGGAAAGATAGAAACCAGGACACTGGCGGCGGGCAAGCTGTTATCAACCATTTCCAGCGGGTGGGGCGACGCGTCTGAAAAATACCGTCGCGGCTATTCGCTGGTGATGGCCATGTCCGACACCGTCACCCTGGGGCAAGCCGGAAGGGAGATAGTGGCCTCGTTCAAAAGGGAATTCGCGTCATAGGCGATGGGTTGGGATGTTTCGGATTTTTTTGAAAGGAGCGAACATGCGTCGGCGTATTTTGATCAGTTTCGCAGTGTTGTCCCTGTGTCTTTCCGTAATTTTCAATTCCGCTCCAGGAGCGGACGGCCAGCCGATAACTTTCACCATCATTGCCCAGGCTCCAGGAAGCGGGCCGTACGGCTATGCCACCTCGATGGCGAAATTCATGAAAGACGTTCTGCCCGAGGGATCGACCGTCAACGTAGTGCCGCGGGGCGGTTCCATGGCCAATCCCACCACCCTGAATCTGGGCCAGGGGGACGTCGGCATCGCCGCCACGTCATCGACGCAATGGGCCTGGGACGGAATGCCGGAGGTTTACGGCAGGCACGGGAAACACACAAACATCCGTTGCGTGAGCGTCGGCCTGATGACCACCAGCTATAGCTTCGTGGTCGCCCGCAAGGAATATGTGGAGAAAACCGGCAACGACACGCTGGAAAAACTTCTCAACGCGGCAGAAATGCCCATAATTTCCATAAAGCCTCCGGGAAACATAGTCCTCCCCATTTTCAGGGAACTTCTCAAGTTCATGGGAAAAAGCCTGGACGATTACCAGGCGGCCGGAAAATTGATTCAGGTACAAACCTCGCAAATAAGCGAAATGATGCGCGACGGCCGAATTGACGCTTACTTTGAATGTGCGCCCGTCAACAACCCAGGTTTAACCGAGATCGCCTTCACCACCGACCTGGTTTTCCTGCCGCTCCCGGAAAAGGTCATCGAGGACATGAAAACGATTGGGATGTTTCCGGCGGTCATGAAGGCGGGCGGATACCGCGGGCTTGAGGCCGACTATTCGTCAACCGCCACATCCAATAACGTGATCGCCTTCAAGGACGCTCCCGAAGAGG
>JAITKH010000114.1 GCA_031278535.1 Planctomycetota bacterium
GAGGACTGGGGCAGCACCCCGGCCGCCATTGACGCCTGCCTGTCGGTTGCGGATCGGTTCGATGTCCAGGTGGCAATCCATACGGACACCCTGAACGAATCCGGATTCGTCGAGGACACCATCGCCGCCTTCAAGGGACGCGCCATCCATACCTATCACACCGAGGGGGCCGGCGGCGGCCACGCCCCCGACATAATCAAGGCCTGCTCGCTTCCGAACGTACTTCCCTCTTCCACCAATCCCACCCGCCCTTATACGGTCAACACGGTGGACGAGCATCTCGACATGCTGATGGTCTGCCATCACCTGAATCCGTCCATCCCCGAAGACGTCGCTTTTGCCGATTCGCGCATCAGGCGGGAAACCATCGCGGCCGAAGACATTCTGCACGACATGGGCGTCATATCCATGATCTCGTCCGATTCCCAGGCCATGGGTCGGGTGGGCGAGGTGATTCTCCGCGCCTGGCAGACGGCGCACAAGATGAAAGCGCAGTTCGGCCCCCTCGCCGAAGACTCCGGGCGGGACGACGACAATGTCCGCGCCCGCCGCTACGTCGCCAAATACACCATCAATCCGGCCATAACCCACGGAATAAGCCGATGGGTCGGTTCGGTGGCGATCGGAAAGCTCGCCGACCTCGTCCTCTGGCGGCCCGCCTTCTTCGGCGTCAAGCCCAGCCTTGTCATCAAGGGCGGCGCCATCGCCGCCGCCCCCATGGGCGACATCAACGCCTCCATCCCCACCCCGCAGCCCAGCCATTACCGGCCGATGTTCGGCGGTTTCGGGGCGGCGGCGGCGGCCCTCTCAATGACCTTCGTCGCCAGGGCGTTCCTCGGCAGCGTCCGGGAGGGGGAACTCGGGCGGCTCGGATTCCGGCGGCGGACGGCGGCTTGCGAAAACACCCGCCGCATCGGCAAGAAGGACATGATCCTGAACGGCGCGACGCCCAAAATCGAGGTGGATCCGGAAACATACGAGGTGCGGGCCGACGGCCGGCTGCTGGTTTGCGGACCGGCGGCGATTCTTCCCCTGGCGCAACGCTATTTCCTGTTTTAGGAGGGGAAGATGCGGGAGTTCGTCGAGAATATGGGCCGGATCGATCCGCCGGCCGGCGCCGCTTCCATGACGCTCGATTATGAACAGCGTTGCCGGGGCCGTTTTCTCGTCCTGCTGGACGACGGTACGGAGGCTGGCGTGGTGCTTCCGCACGCCTCCCGCCGGCTGGCCGGCGGCGACGTGCTTCGCACAGCCGGAAACGAGACGGCGGTGATTCGTTGCCGCCTGGAGGATCTGTCCTGGGCCGAAGCGCCGGATTGGCCGACTCTGGCGAAGGCCGCCTATCATTTCGGCAACCGCCATGCCGCCCTGCAGTTCGAAGGGCTGCGGCTCCGCTTCCAGCCGGATTCGGCGCTGGAGCGTTTGGCGGCCGGCCTTGGCTTGGCGACGGGAAGGGAGATGGCGGTTTTCGATCCCGAACCCGGCGCGGCCGGCGGAGGCGGGCACGTCCATGCCGGCGGAATTCATGGCTGGAACGACAGCCCATCCGGACAGGCGGGATGGTGAGATTCCGGTTGCCGATTGTCTATCTTGCCAGTCCGGCCCTGCCTATCGGCGCCTATGCCTGGTCGCAGGGATTGGCCGGCGCCGTTGAATCGGGAATGCTTCGGAACGGCGGGGAACTCAAAGCCTGGCTTGCCGGAGTCCTGGAATTCGGATTGGGCCGTTTCGATTTGCCGCTTCTCGCCCGTTGTTTTCGGGCGGCCGGACAGGCGGACGCCGCCGCCCTGGCGAAATGGAACGACCTGGTTCTGGCCGGCCGGGAAACCGCCGAATTATGGGAGGAGGAAAGGCGCATGGGCGAAGCGCTGTGCCGTTTTCTCTCGGGGCAGGGCCTCTGGCCCGTTTGGGCCGGGGATCTGGCGCTGGGCCATGTCGCGGCGTTCGCGCTGGCGGCGGAAGCGATGGCGAAGGGGAGCGGCGACGACGGATTGATGCCGGACCTGTTGCTCGCCTTTGCCTGGAGCTGGCTGGAAAACCAGGTGGTTGCCGCCGCCAAGATCCTGCCGCTGGGCCAGACCGAGGGAAGCCGGATTTTGATCGGCCTGATGCCGGCGGTCGAAAAGACGGCCGGAGAGGCATTGATTGTTCCGGATGATCGGATAGGATCGTCCCTTCCCGGTCTGACGCTGGCCAGCATGGCGCACGAGGGGCAATATTCGCGCCTGTTCAGGAGTTGATTTTTCGGCGGCGGACGCCCTCCCGGAGAATGGGGTTTCATTATGAAGTTTTCCGACAAGAATGTTTTCGCCTTCTTCCAGCCGATAATCTCGATCGACTCCCCGAACGACGTCTACGGCTACGAGATTCTCGGGCGCTATGTCGACGACAACGGCGCATTCCATTCGCTTGGCCCCTATTTCGCCAACAAGGGCAATCCCCTCCCCGAGATGATGGTGGTGGACTACCTGATGCGGATGGACGCCTTCAAGCGCTATGCCGCGTCGAAAAGCGGCGCCTATCTTTTCCTCAACATGCGTCTCGACTGGATAAGCATGTATTCCGTGAATTCGAATATCATGCCGCCGGTGCCGCTGGCGCACGAACTCGGGCTGGACCCGTCCAAACTCGTCATCGAAATCACCGAGGAGGAATACGTCAATCCCGACAGGTACTACAAGGAGCGGCTCAATTTTTATCGCGGCAAGGGAAGCCGTCTCGCTATCGACGACTTCGGCAAGAGCGCCAGCAACATCGAGCGCATTTCCGACGTCAGGCCCGACATCCTGAAGTTTGATATGTCGTACATCCATAAGAGCGAGAACAATTCCTATTATCGCGAATACATGAACGCGATCACCGCCTACGCGGAACGCCTGGGAATCGAGGTGGTTTACGAAGGGATAGAGACCGTCGGGCAGCTTGACGTCTGCGTCTCTGCCAAAGGCCGTTTTTATCAGGGCTTTCTCCTGGGCCAGCCCACGGAAATCCTGTCCGCCCCTCGCGCGACCGGCGGGGAAGGGCATCTTGAAGAGTCGGCCCGGCGCATTTACAAGAGAAATTACCGGGCCGCCAACCGCATCGTCCAGACGCGCGACGAATGGGACGCCATTTTCCTGCAAATAATGCGGAACTTCAACAATATGGCGGGGGCCGTGGACATCAACGCCCATTTCCGGAATATCCTCGAGTCGCTTCCCTCCCAGGCGCTTCGAATCTACGTTTGCGACGAAACCGGGCGCCAGCGCTCCGTCACCATTGAAAGGGACAGTTACGAAAGGGGATCGGATCCGAGGAACGTCCAATACCGCAATCTGGCCTGGCGGCGGATATTCCAGGAAGCGGTGTCGTCC
>JAITKH010000146.1 GCA_031278535.1 Planctomycetota bacterium
CACTCCGAAACAGATATTTTTTGCCGCCAGACACTATCTCCGCATCTCCCAGACTTTTCAGAGCGTCCCCGATTCCAGCCCATTCGGGAGCTTCCTCGTCTTCTTTCCGGGATTTTTCCAGCCGATCCCGCAATTCCTTTCTGAGGGTCAAGGCCAGGAAGGAACGCCAGACATGTCCACGAATGGTTTCGTCGCGTTTATGAAATATCGGCCGCATTTCCAGGAGGCCTTTCGTCCGGCGAAAGATGTCCTCCGCCAGACGAAGCTGTTTGCATTTCCCCACCACATCTTCCGCCGGGAAAGAGGTATTGATAACCAGCATCCGTTTGCCGTCAACCGCCTTTTCGTTCTCGACCCTGTTCCAGTCTATCGAAAAATGCTTGCTCTCGTCGAACGACGGATAGCGCCGACAGCCTTTGTTGCCAACCAGGGACTTGTCGCCGCGCTTGAGGGCGTCTTCCAACCCGGCAAGTATCACCTCCCGGTCGTGCCTGCCCTTCCTCGCTTCTTCCTCGTTGAGACAGGCCACATGCCGATTGTCATTGAACCGCACCTCCTCCACCTTCAGAGGCGCCGGGGCTTTCGAATTTTGGCTCTCGCCCACGATTTCCCGAAAGGGCACTTCATCCTTGATAACCTCTTCCCTGACTTCCCGGTTCAAATGCATCCGGGCTCCGGGGATGTACCGTCTTTTGCCAATTCGTCCAGATTGGACTGCCATTTTCCCTGGAAGGCGGGACATGCCTTGCCCAGGTCATGGCAGGCTGCCAGCAAGAGGGGTCATAGCCGGCTCCGCTCCCAATCCATTCCCAGCGCATCGGCCAGGGCCAGCCTGCCGCTCTCCGGTTCCCTGGCCATAATAGCGTCCGCAACCGCCGCCACATCCACCAAATGGAGCATGAGCGGATGCCAATCGCCGGAAGGGGCGTTCTCGTACGCATCGCCCGCTTTCGCCCAGAGATGACGAAACTTCACCTGTCCCGTCATCATCCCTCTCTTCCCCTCCGGACCGGCACGGAATAATGCCGGCCGGTGTTGTCCGCCATGATATGAAGCGCATTTGGCGAAGACTTTTCCGAATCGGCCTTCGGCCTAACCTAGTGTTCCGTACAGTCTCAATCTTTGATTGAGACTGTACGGGGAGCGTCCCCGGTTCATCCGGTTTCCGCCTACGGGGAAGTGAATTCCCCTTCGGCATCGGAGGTCAATCCCGGAACAAACGGACTTCAGAATTTGTAAGGATTTAGACTGTACAGACCACTAAAGCGAGACACGCCCCCGTCCAGTCGTTTTTCCCCATCCGTCCGACGGCAAGAAGCCGAAATATTCCTCGATCAGTTCCGCCAGTTCCCGGCGGGTCCGGCAGAAATTGAGGCGATTGCGAAATTCGCGCGCACCGGCGAAAGATTTGGAATAGAACGATCCGAGTTTGCGGCAATGGCGGACAGCGCGCTCCGGCCCAAGCAGATCGGCCAGCAAATCGTGATGGCGGAGAATCACCCCGCCTGTTTCCGGAAGCGACGGCGGCGTCCAGACCTCGCCCGCACATTCCGCCTGAATGCGTCCGAAAACCCAGGGCGCGCCCATGCAGGCCCGCCCCACCATCACCCCGGCCACCCCGGCCCTGGAAAACATCTCGCGGGCCGACGCCCCGTCCCGGACGTCGCCGTTTCCCACCACCGGCAACCGCACCGCCGCCGCCACCTTGGCGATTTCATCAAGGCGGCAGGGCGCGCCATAGGATTCGCGGGCGTGGCGCCCGTGGACGGTCAGCCAGTCGGCCCCCTCGGCCTCGGCCACCCGCGCCACCTCAATGGCGTTGAAACAATCGGCCGAAGGGCCAAGGCGAATTTTCACCGACACCGGAAGCGGGCTGTTCGCCCGCATGGCCCTCACCAGCCGGCCGACGAGGAGCGGATTCTCCATCAGCCTCGAACCGGCTCCGGCAGTCCGTACTTTCCGCGCCGGACAACCGCAATTCAAATCGACGGCGGCCGCCCCACGTTCCGTTACCATGGCGGCGGCGAAACCGACGGCGTCCGGATCCGATCCCCATATCTGGTAGAGGACGGGGCCTTCGCCGGGGGAACGGGCAAGATAGCATTCCTGGCTGTTTTCACCCTGCCGAAGAGCGTTTGCCGAAATCATTTCGGTGGCGAGAAGACCGGGCCGGCCGAGAAGCCAGGACAGCAACCGGAATGGAAGTGACGAATAGCCGGCCAGCGGAGCCTGGACGAGGTTGTTTTCGAGCTTCAGGCCGGCGATCCGGAGCGGTTGCACGGGATTGCCGTCCGGCATCGGGAATCTAGTGCTCCGCAAAGCCTACATCTTCGTTTGAGACTTTGCGGGGATCGCCCCCGATTCGTCCAGCTTTCGCCTCCGGGAAAGTGAATTCCCCTTCGGCATCAGAAGCCGATTCTGAAGCAAACGGACTTCGGCATTCATAAAGGTAGCCTTTGCAAACCACTATGCCTCGACGCCGACGCACTCCCGGTAAATGGCCTGAGCCTCCGGAAAGGGGGCGAGCGTCCGATCCAGGAGTCCGTGACAATAGGCGATAGCGACTCCATAATTGACAATGGGCTTCCCGGCCGCATGGCATCGGGCGATGCGGGAAAGGACGGCACGACGGTTGGTCATGCAGGCGCCGCAATGGAGAACGAGAGAAATGTCCGACAGATCGGCGGGAAAATCGTGGCCGGCGAGGAAACGGAATTCGGGATTGGCACCGCACTTGGCACGAATCCAAGCCGGCAGTTTCACCCGCCCGATGTCGTCGTCCTCCTGGTAATGGGTACAGGATTCGGCAACCAGCACGACATCGCCGTCCCGGAGCCTGCCGATAGCGGCCGCCCCGCGGACAAAGGCAAAAAGATCGCCCTTGGCCCTGGCATAGAGGATGGAAAAACCGGTCATGCGGATGCTCTGGGGAACGATAGCCGCCACTTTTTTGAAGGCCTGGGAATCGGTTAC
>JAITKH010000173.1 GCA_031278535.1 Planctomycetota bacterium
TCACCTTGAGGGTCAGCAGGGCCCCGCCCAAGAGGCTCGGGATGTTTTGCCAAACCACGTCCCAGTCCATGTAAATCATGCCCGGCTCCTGCCCGGCGCGGTCGGCGCCACGCGGATGCGGCGTTCGATCCAGCGCATGATTGAGAGGGTGATCAGGCAGAGGAAGACGTAGGCCAGGGTGATGGCGATGAACGATTCGTAGGAATTGGCCGAGAAGTCGAGCAGGCGGTAGGCCTGGAAGGTGAGATCGATCAGCCCGATGGTCGACGCCACCGCCGTGTTCTTGATGAGGTTCAGGGATTCCGAGGTGAGCGGCGGCATGATGATGCGGTAGGCGTTGGGCATCAGGATGTGGCGGTAGGTTTGGGCCATGGTCATGCCCAGGGCCAGGCCGGCCTTCCGCTGGCCTTTCGAAAGCGCTTCGATGCCGCTTCTGACCTGCTCCGCTATCCGGCCGCCGGTGAAAAAGCCGAGGCATACCAGCGAAAACAGGAACGATTGGACCGGCGGATCGATCCGTTTGACCCAGATGCCGGCGGAGCGGGGAAGGAGCTCGGGAATGACCGCATACCATATGAAAAACTGGACAAGGAGGGGAATGTTCCGGAAGATCTCGACATAGGCGGTTCCGAGCGCCCTCAGGCACCGGTTCGGGAGGGTGCGCAGGATTCCCACCAGGGAGCCGACGATAAACGCCATTGTCCAGGAGGAAACGAACAGCAGGGCGGTGTTTGCGAATCCGTCCAGCAGCCACTGATAATACTTGACGCCCCCAAAGGGGGCGTCCTCGAAAAATATACCCCAGTTCAAACCCATGGGCGCGCCCTTGCGATTATTGGAACGCCTTGTCGTTTGGATTGGCGAAAAGATCTTTCATCGCTTCCGGAAGATCGAAATTCATGTTCATGCCCCGCGGGGGAATGGGATTCTGGAACCATTTTTTGAAAAGCCCAAGCGCCTTGCCGGATTTCTGGATGTCGGCGATTACCTTGTCCACAAAAGCCTTGAACTTGGGGTCGTCCTTGCGGAGCATGGCGCCGTACGCTTCGTAGCTCTGGGGCGTGCCGACGATCTCGAAGTCGGCGGGGGTCCGCGCCCGGGCCCGTTCGCCGGCGAGGAGCGCGTCGTCAATGAAGAAGGCATCGGCGCGCCCGGACTCGACGGCGCGGAAGGAATCGCCGTGATCGGTGAGGCTGATAATCTCCATGTCAAGTTTGGTCTCGTCCTTCATTTTGAAAGCCAGCCGCTCGGACGTGGTGCCGCTGGTGACGGCCAGGACCTTTCCCCTGAGATCCGGAAAATCCTTGATCCCCGAATCCTTGTGCACCAGAATCCGGGTGCCGATGATGAACAGGGTATTGGAAAAGGCGACTTGCTTTTGGCGCTCCAGGTTGTTGGTGGTGGAGCCGCATTCGAAATCGTAGGTGCCGTTCTGGAGAAGGGGAATGCGGTTCTGGGAAGTGATGGGAACGTATTTGACCTTGAGGTCGGGAAGATTCAATTCCTTTTTCAGGGCTTCGACGATCAGGCTGGAATATTCTTGGGAATACCCCACCACGTTCTGGTTGGCGTCATAGTAGGAAAAGGGGACGGAGGATTCGCGATGGCCGACGATCACCTGGCCGTCCTGTTTGATCCTGGCCAGGGTGTCGGTGATTTCCCCCGCGCCGGCCGGGGAAAGCGACAGGGCGGCGCAACAGATCAGGAAGAGTGCGATCAGTCTTTTCACGGTCTTGCCCTCCATACATGGCTGCGCGGCGCACGTCCCGGGAGCCCGATGCCCGACGGGATGCGACACAATGTCATTCCTCCGCCGAACCGCCATTTGTCAAAAGCCGGCCGCGGCGGAATTGTCGAACATGGTTGCCCCCCAGGGATTCGAACCCCGACCCACAGATCCAGAGTCTGCCGTCCTGCCATTAGACGAGGGGGCAAAACGGCCGCTTATTGTATCCGCATCGCGATTTTTGTCAATTAAATATCCTTCAGCACGACGCATTTTTCCCTCGGTTCGGTTGGAGCCTTCCCCTGCCGTACGCCGCACGGTCATTTTCGCCGTTCCCGCGTGTCCGGCGACTGGAAATGCATGACAAAACCCGGTTATTCGCTTGACAGGACGGGAAGTTCCCGTAGAATCGCCCCTGTCCTTGGCGAGTTCCACGAGAACGGCCGCCGGAATCCGGCCGGGCCCCCTCGATTACTGGAAGGCGAACCGGGTCAGGCGGGGAACCGAGCAGCCCTAAGCGTGTCCAGTCCTGCGGGGGTCAGTCCGGCCGGGTTCGGGCGGCCTTTCGTTCATTCCACGGATGACGCCGCATATGTATGAAGTCATGGCCCGGCGCTACCGCCCGGCATCCTTCGAGGAGGTGGTGGGGCAGGAACATATCGCCGCCACCCTCAAAAACGCCATTGTCCGCGACCGGGTTGCCCATGCCTATCTTTTCGCCGGCGGGCACGGTTGCGGCAAGACCACCATGGCCCGCATCCTTGCAAAAGCGCTGGTCTGCCTCGCGGGGCCGACTCCCGAGCCCTGCTGCGCCTGCCCCATCTGCCTGTACGTCGCCGCCGGCCGCGATTCGGACGTGCTGGAAATTGACGGCGCCTCCAACAACGGGGTGGAACAAATACGCCAGCTCCGCGAGCAGGCCGCCTACGCGCCCAACCGGGCCAGGTTCAAGATTTACATCGTGGACGAGGCGCACATGCTTACGGAAAGCGCCTTCAACGCCCTCCTCAAGACGCTGGAGGAGCCCCCCAGGCACGTCAAATTCATTCTTGCCACCACCGACCCGCACAAATTGCCCGACACCATCCTCTCCCGCTGTCAGCGCTTCGATTTCCGCCTGGTGCCCCCGCCGGTCCTCGCCGTCTTTTTCCGCCGTCTGGCCGAACGGGAAGAAACCCCCATAACCGCCGAAGCCCTGGAGGCCGTTTCATCCTTCGCCGGCGGTTCGGTTCGGGACGGCCTGGTCCTCCTGGATCAAGTTCTTTCTTTCGCCGAGGGCGAGGCGACGCGGGCCGATGTCGAGGCGGTGCGAGGCGTGGCCCCGGCCGAAAGCGTCGCCGGACTTTTCGCCGCCATCGCCGATTCCGACGTTGCCTCCGCCCTGGCGATCGTAGATCGGACCGCGGCCTCTGGAACAAACGTCGGAGATTTTTTAGATCAGCTTGTCTCCTTCGGCCGCGACCTCATGGTCGCCGCCGCCGCCGGTTCCCTGGACGGCGTCGCCGCCTACGGACCGGCCAGGGAAACGCTCTCGCGGCTCGGGGAGCGCACCAGCCTCGAATCGGCGCTCCTGTATCTCGATGTCCTGGCCCAGGCAAGGACCAAGGCAAGAACCCGATCCCTTTCCAATCCGCTGGTGATTCTTGAAATGGCTGTGGCAAGGTTGGCGGGGTTGGGCGGCGTGACGCCGGTTTCGCGGCTTGTCGCCACATTGGAAGCGCTTCCCGACGCTCCTCCCGTCCCTGCCGCCACGCCTCCGCTTTCAGAACCGGCCGCCGATTCGGCGAATCCCCGCCGGCCTTCCGGGCCGCCAGGAGAGGAAGTCCTTCCAGCCGGAATGAAGCCGGTTCCGGAAAGTCCGCCCGAAATCGACGGGACGATGCCGAAAAAAAAAACCGGGGCGGCGACCCAATCCAGACCTGAACCGCCTCCGGCTCCGGCCGCCGTTCTCGGGCCTGGCGAGGCGGCGGGATGCTGGAACGCGGCGCTGAAGTATCTCATGGAGAAACACGCATCCGATTTCCGGTATCTCTCCCAGGTGTCGCTTGCGGGCGTGGAAGATGGAATCGTTCGCCTGTCCGGTCCATTCCTGGCGGCGGAATCGCTGGAAGATCGCCGCCGCCGGGCCCGTCTGGCCGAAGCGCTGGCCTCGGCGTTCGGCCGGCCGATGGAATTTTCCTTTTCCCCCGTCGCCAGGCAGGAAAAGCGGGAAACGGATCAGGATTTGCGGCGAAGGCTTGTGAAGCGTCCGGAGGTCAGGCAGGTACTTGATCTGTTCGATGGGGTGGTGATCGACTGCCGTCCGCCGGCCGGCATGCGGGCGGCTGAAGAACCCGAAGGAGCGGACGGATCGGCGGAGGACGACGCCTGCCAATTTCCCAGGGGAGACGGCGAATGACCGGTATTGGCGATTTTTTCGAAATGGCGAAAAACGCCAGGCAGATGATGGAAAAGGCGAAGGAAGCCCGCGAATCCCTGGCGAAGCGCATCGTGCAGGGGAATGCCGGAGCGGGGATGGTCGTTGCGTCAATGAGCGGCGCCGGCGAACTTTTGCGGATCAAATTCGAGCGGACGGCGATCACCCCGGATGATCCGGAGATGCTTTCCGATCTGGTTGTCGCCGCCGTCGCCGACGCCAGGAAGAAGGCGGATGGCTTGAAGGCCGACATTCTCAGGGATTTGGCCGGCGGGCTGGATTTGTCGTCCCTGGGGCTCGATTTGAGCGGACTGCTGTAGCTGTCTGAAAGAGCCAATCGTGCGGGTGCCGAAGTCCGCTTGTTTCGGTACCGGAGGTTCATTCCGGGACAAGCGAACTTCGAAACTCGCAAAGGTTCGGCCTTTTCAGGCCGCTACTCTTCCACCTCGGCAACGACCCTGAGAGGAGAATTCGCCATGGCAAGAATCGCGAATGTCGAAATCGAATGCTTTCGCGTACCGTTGGACGAAATACTGGTCGACGCCAAACACGGCAATCATACCCATTTCGAATTGATCCTCTGCTTCATTGACACGGAGGACGGGTTGCGGGGGACGGGATATACCTATACCGGCGGTTTCGGCGGCGGTGCCATAGGCGCTATGCTCCGCGACGACATTGCGCCTTTTCTGATCGGCCTGGATGCCGATGGAATCGGGAAAATATGGTACGATTTGCAATGGCGGGTTCATTACGTCGGCAGGGGCGGCATCGCTTCATTCGCCCTATCCGCTGTGGACATCGCCCTATGGGACATTCGGGGCAAACGCTCCGGTCTTCCCCTCTGGAAGCTGGCCGGCGGCAATGGCCGCCTCGTCAAGGTGTACGCCGGCGGCATCGATCTCAATTTTTCGCCGGAAAAATTACTGGACAGCATTCGCGGCCATCTTGATCGGGGGTTCAGGGCGGTGAAGATAAAGGTTGGGCAAAAAAAATTGTCCGACGATTTTGACAGGGCCTTGGCGGTGCGCGAGATCATTGGCGAGGAAAGTGGCTTTATGGTGGATGCCAACATGGTCTGGCAGGCGGATACGGCGATCAAGGCGGCCAGGTTTTTCCGCGATAAAACCAACGCCCTATGGTTGGAGGAGCCGACAATTCCGGACGATTACCAGGGCTACGAGCGGATTGGCCGGGAAGGCGGTCTGGCGATAGGCATGGGCGAGAATCTCCATACGATATATGAGTTTAGGCAGGCAATTGAAACGGGGAAAATCGCTTATCCCATTCCCGACGCTTCGAACATCGGTGGAATTACCGGGTTTCTCAAGGTTGCGGCCCTGGCCGAAGCGAACAACCTGCCCGTATGCTCGCATGGCATGCAGGAGTTGCATGTAAGCCTGGTTGCCGGAGTTGTCAATTCCGGTTGGGTCGAGGCGCATTCTTTTCCGATTGATCGCTATACCGCCCGGCCTCTTGTGATCAAGGATGGCTTTGCCGAAGCGCCGGATGCGCCTGGTGTCGGAGTGGAATTCCGGTACGACGCGCTTGACGCCTTTCGACGGAAAATGTGAGCTGCGTTCCGGCTGTTCCGCCGGCGGGGCCGTATCGAGGAATGCCGGAGTCTGGTCTCCCATCGCTCCGGGTGTCCGGCTTATGCGTGCGGCAATTGCATGACTGTTTATGAGAACGGGGAAGGGGCGATCCGAGCGGGGTGCAAGCCGCGCGGAATCTTGAAACCGTGAATGGCATGCCATTTTCCTTTCATCCTGACCGATTTTTGCAATCCATTCATGCCCGCAGGTCGCCGAATACGTCTGCGGCCGCGGCACACGGCCATTTTCCAGGAAAACATTCATAACATATTATCATATAATGAATAAAGATAAAATCAGCGAATGCAACCAATGCCATTTTCCTTTGGCTCCGTCTAGTGAAGGCGGCTTTCGGCGGTTCGGCCGGTGTGTTTGAAGCGTAGTCCGGAATGGAAATCGGCGTCTCGGGGCGAGAGGTGCGGCGTTGGGTCAATCGCTTCGGGGAGGAACCCGTTTTTGGTTGGTTGTTTCCGTTCCTTCCTCGACGCGCCCTCCGGATCCCCGCGTTCGCGGGGATGACGAGTGGGGCGGGAGACAACGCCTGTCCGGCCTCCTGAAAAACGGTGAGATCATGATCGATTTTTATCGAACGAAAGCAAAGGAAAATGGTATTACTTGTTGTTCCCGGCATGCCAAATGCGCGGTTTCGGAACCATGAGTTCTTGATGTTTTTGAGCGTCATTTGGTTCCGGGCGTTCGCCGTGTGGAACAGATCTGTCCGTCAAGTTCTTCCTGTCGCCGCACAGATGCAGTACGAGCGGCATAACCGATTGCAAGTAATGACTCATGGATTCCGACATTTCCCTTACCTGGGAAGGCTCAAACAGCTCTTTGAATTCCCGCATTGTTTTTTTTGTCGTTGGCCGGGTTGCGGAGCGGACGGACTTGTCCACTGCGGCGCCAATGGACCAGTTTCCAATGCGGATGGTAATCGGAACAAAAATTTTATCGCCGTGATCGATCAGTATTCTCAATTCGGAGTTGTGCGGGCTGGTGGGTTCATATTCGAGATGCATCCAGAAACCGTGGGATGCGGAACCGAAAAATTGAATCCCCCATGGAGTGTTGACGTATAGGCAATATTCCGGCAGGCGGAGCAGGGCGGACGACGGCATGGCGCCGTCGTATTGCGACATTGTGAGCTCATCGTACAAGTCATCGTCAAAAATGTAATATCCCCTGGAATACCGCCATGTTCCAAGAGCTGAAATATAACATGTAGGATTGATAATTTCCGGAAATTTAGTTGTATCCGACAGAAATTTTTCGCCCAGTTCGTACCAGCCGGACATCGGCAGGAAGCACCAGGAAGGCCAGTCGATAAAATTTTCACGGCCTTTCAACAGGACCAGCAATTCCACGAATTCCCACAATGATGCTGGCACTTTCGCTTCGAGCGCTTCCAATTCCCGAGACGGGCGTGTCCCGTATGGATCGATTGTCATCCCGTTTTCTCCCCGCCGGCATTGAAGCCAAAGCAACGATTGCGCATGTCATCGCATGACAGATTGTTATGAGCGGGTTTACTATAACGTTATTCGACACTTTTGGCAAGGACGGATTTGCCGTATCCATGCTCCATTTTCCGGTAATTTGGACCGACTTTCGTAATCCATTCATGCCCGCATGTCGCAGGTTGCCGGATACGCCTGCGACAAAGAACGTCATTCCCGCGAATGCGGGAATCCAGTGGACGATTCAAGAGGGGAACGGATGGACTCACCCGAAAAACGTAACCCGTTTTTGGTTGGCTGTTTCCATTCCTTTTTCGATGCGCCCTGGATTCCCGCGTTCGCGGGGATGACGAGATGGGGCGGGAGACGCGGGCATTCCTGGAGACGACGCCTATCCGGCCTTCTTGAAAACCAATGCGTCCGGCGTCGACTCTTCTTGGTCGAAATCAAAGGGAAATGCTCTCCGTATCAAGCCGCATGCCCGGTACGGCGTTTGTTGGCTATCGCCTCCACTCGGCAAGGGTGCCTCGTTCCGCCGCGTACGGGACGGCCGCCATACTGGAATGGCGGCGGAACGTACTTCCGCCCGTTACAGTATATGCCCATTGCAGATTGGAATTGCGAAAACGGTTCCCCTTGGGCGAAATCGCAATTTCAAGCCGCCGGCGGTATGCATCCTCCTTCTCTTTTCAGCACTTTCGTCCTGGCGCATGCGGAAAAGATGGTTGGAAGCTGGCCGGATGACCGGCGCCGGCGCCAAAGCGGCGCCTGGGGCAGTCTGCCGGGGGAGGGGATTTCAGGGTGAAAAAGGCGGATGCGATGGATATGTTTATCCGGCCTGCCGGCGGCGGTCAGGACTTCGGCCGGTTTTTCGGCAGTTTGCCCTTGAGCAGGAGATCGTTTCGATCCACATTGTCGAGTTGGAGTTCCGCCCGGGAACCGTTACGGACTGCCCGAAGAGTCGCGATCAGCTGTTCCCCTCCCTTGCGGAAACGCAAAATCCGGAAATCCGTTCCCCTCTCATTCGCGATCTGGTGCCAGCCAGCCTGGGGAAGCTCGGTCCGGAAAAATTCGAGGGCATCCCGCAATTCCACCCGGCCCTGATAAGAAAAAACGCCGCTCCGGGAAAGGAATCCTTGGAAGGAATGGGACTCGGAGGCGAGAAGTTCGTATGCGCCGGGAATGGGGATGTCGTCGAAGCCGACATCGCGGTACAGCGTTATATTTCCGCTGGCCGGAACCCCCGGGGCGGACTCCCAGCGATGCGGCGAATCCTTTTCCCGGCCGCAGCCGGCCGCGGCCGCCAGCACGACGGGCAGGAAACCGATGGCACAATTGATTTTTCCGCGCTGCCGCATCCGAAACTCTCCGTCCGCCGTCGGCGGAAAGGCCACGTCCTTCTTATCGGCTGAAATCCGTCGCCGCCGCATTCTTTCCCGGGTTCTTCAGGAAAACATTATCATCCGCCTGGAGCGTGGCGGCCGGCAGGGAGCAGTCACAGTTT